>JBMFOW010000026.1:0-15877 GCA_049969455.1 bacterium
CTAATTTAAAAGATAACTTAAATATTCAATCAAGTATTTCTCAAAAATTAGATTCAGAAAAAAAATTAGAAAATACTACTATAAAGTTAAATTTAAAAATTAATAAAGTTAAATTCAATTTTTATTCTAATTTGATCAGTTATTTCATATATAATTCTTATATTCTTGTTTTAGGAGAAAATAAATTATTTTTATTCAATTTAAATGATATTAATCAAAATGATTTAAGTTTAAAAGAAATAAAAATTAATTATTTATCTTCTAGGTTTAAAGGTTTTAGTTTTATTGATAATAAATTATTTATTTTTGGTAATAGTGGTCAAATTGTTTATATTTCTAATTTAGATAATTTAATTAATTCTTTAGAATTAAATGAAAAAAATTCAGTAATATTCAAAATTGGATATAGTGATATTAATAATATTTTTAAATTTGATAATGAAAAATATTTAGTTATAGTTAATTCTAAAATATATTTAATAGATAAAGATTTTAAAATATTACAAGAAAAAACTATTAATGTAATAAATGGGGTTAATTATAAAGGTAATTTAATTTTTAGTAATAGTAGTGGAGAAATTCTTTATTTAAATTCTAATTTTGATATAGATAAAAAGATTTCTACTCAATCTTTTTATACTGTTAAAAATTTCAAGGAAGTCAATAATAAGTTATTTGCATTAAGTACAGGATTTATTGGGTATATTCAAGATAGTAATTTTCAAAAAATTAATTTACCTAAAAGTTTTATTGAAGTAAATGATATAAATTACTTAAATGGATATTATTTTATAGTTGGAAGCAGTGGAAATCTTTTTTATACCAATAATTTGATTAATATTGTAGATTTTAATAGTGGGATTTATGAAAATATTAATTCAATTTTAAGGATAAGTGACAATTTGATACTAGCTTTATGTAATAGTGCTGTATTATTAAAAATAGAAATTATTTAAAAATAAAAATATTTAAACGGGAGGGAAAATTTAAATGAGTGTTAGTGCTGAAAATCCAATAGATGTACTATTAAAGATGATGGTTGAAAAAAATGCAAGTGATTTACATATTAAGGCCGGATCTCCTCCAATGTTAAGAATTGACGGAGAATTACAACCAGCTATCCCGCAAGTTATACCCCCAAATGGTATTAGAAAGATGATAGAGGGGATGCTAACTGAACAGCAAAAGGCAAAATTAGTTGCAGAAAGAGAGTTAGATTTTGCTTATAGTGTTCCAGGATTAGCAAGGTTTAGATGTAATGCTTATTTTCAGAGAAACTCTTGGGCTTTAGCTATTAGGATTATACCTTCTAGACCATTTACTATTGATGAATTAGGATTACCTGAAATTTTTAAGTATTTAGCATTAAGGCCTCGTGGTTTAGTTTTAGTAACTGGACCTACTGGCTCAGGTAAATCAACTACATTAGCTGCTATGGTAGATTATATTAATTCTAATAGAAAATGTCATATTATTACCATTGAAGATCCTATAGAATTTCTACATAAAGACAAATTAGCTATAATATCTCAAAGAGAAATAGGAGCTGATACCCATGGTTTTGCAAATGCTTTAAAATCAGCTTTAAGACAAGATCCTGATGTTATATTAGTTGGTGAGCTTAGGGATTTTGAAACTGTTCAAACAGCCTTAACTGCAGCAGAAACAGGACACTTAGTTTTAGGTACCTTACATACTACTGGTTGTGCTAATGCAGTAGATAGAATCATAGATACTTTTCCTCCTCATCAACAACATCAAGTTAGAGTTCAATTATCAATGATATTAGAAGGAGTTGTATTTCAAAATTTAATACCCAAGGCTACAGGTAGTGGTAGAGTTTTAGCTTTAGAAATAATGACAGGAACTCCAGCAATAAGGCACTTAATTAGAGAAGGAAAAACTCATATGCTTACTAACGCTATTCAATCTGGAGTAGAAGATGGCATGATTTCCTTTGATCAATCTTTAAGAGATTTATATTTACAAAATCTGATTTCATATGAATATGCAATGGCTGCAGCATTTAATCCTGAAGAATTTGAAAGATTAATTGCTGCTTCTTCTAAAAAGAAATAATAAATTTTAAAATATAAATAATAAATAAATAAATAATAAGGAGGTATATTATGAAAGTTGTAGAGATTACTGATATTGATAAAGCTATTCAAGAAGCTAAAGAACATTTTGCCAATCTATTAAAAAAAGAAAAAAAATAAATAAAATAAAAAATGATAATGAATTCATTGATTATTCTAAATTAGATACTATTGTTATAGGTGTTATTGGAGGGAGATGGAATTGGGACTTTTATTACAAAAGAAGCACAAAGAATCTTAGAATACCTTTTAATTGAAGAAGTAAAAAATGGAAAAATAAAGTTTAATTATATAGATGGATTAACTATAGAAAAAAGAATTCAAGTTTTAAAACCTATTCCTGATGATGTTTTAGAGTAGATCTTAAAATGTCATGTTTTACTTAAAGGACCTACTACTACTCCTAAAGCTGGAGATAATATGCCTAATATAGAAAGTGCTAATATTGCTATTAGAAAAGTTTTAGATTCATTTGCTAATGTAAGACCTGTTAGAGTTCCTAAATTAGGAATTAATTGGACTTTCTTTAGGAAAAATACTGAAGATCTTTATGCTCTTGGACCTTATGGTATTGAATTAAAAGATAAATTCGGTATTGATTTTAGGCTTATTAGCTATTTTGGAACTTATAGAATAGTTAAATTAGCTTTTGAGTATGCTAAGAAAAATGGGTTTAACAGAGTTACTGCTGTTAATAAAGCCAATGTTATTAAGACTACTGATGGGATATTTTTAAAAGTTTTTTATCAAGTAGCAAAGGATTATCCTGAAATAACTGCAGATGATTGGTTTATTGATATTATGACTGCTAAGTTAATAGATGAAAAAAGAAGAAAAGAGTTTCAGGTTTTTGTTATGCCTAATTTATTTGGTGATATTTTAACAGATGAAGCTGCAGAGATTCAGGGTGGAGTTGGTACTGCTGGAAGTGCTAATATTGGTACTAAGTATGCTATGTTTGAGGCTATTTATGGTAGTGCTCCTAGGATGGTTGAAGAAGGTAGGCATATTTATGCTGATCCTTCTAGTGTTATTAAAGCTGGTGCTATGTTATTAGAACATATTGGTTATAAAGATAAAGCTGAAAAAGTCAATATGGCTTTAAAGATAGCTGGACAATATGAAAGAAAGTTAGTTATAACAGGCAGCTCTAATGGTGCTACTACTAAAGAATTTGCAGATTATATTTTAGAATTAATCAATGATCCTAAATTGAATGAAAGATATCAAAGTTATTTAGAAGCTAGCAAAGTGTAATAAAAGAAAAGGATTTAGGGGATGTTGTCTCTTAAGAAAGGTTTCTTAAAAAAGTAAATTTTTTTAAGTAGTAAGTTAAGTTTAAAGAAGGGGGTATGGGGGAAACCCCCATTGTATTACAGCGTGTGGGGACGCTAAGGCTTTAAGGGGATTCTTAAGGGGCAAAGCCCCTTAAGTGGTAAAAATTTAATAAAAGAGGTGATTTAGAATGGAAGAAAAGATACAAGATTATTCAGATATAAGGCAGATT
This sequence comes from bacterium, assembly GCA_049969455.1. Taxonomy (GTDB): domain Bacteria; phylum DRYD01; class DRYD01; order DRYD01; family DRYD01; genus CAKZQG01. The sequence continues at coordinate 3,607 of JBMFOW010000026.1, forward strand.
GCTTTAGAATATAAATATGATTTTAAGGATCCTGAAATATATGTTAAAAAATTAGATAAAGGATTAAATGAAGAAAAGGTTTATTTAATAAGTAAGATAAAGGGTGAACCTGATTGGATGACTGAATTTAGATTAAATGCTTATAGAATATTTATCAGTAAACCAATGCCTACTTGGGGTAATACTGAATTATTAAATAGTATAAATTTTGATGATATTTATTATTATGTTAAACCGACTGATGAGCAAAAAACATCATGGGATGATGTACCAGAATATATAAAAAAAACATTTGAAAGATTGGGTATTCCGGAAGCTGAAAGAAAATTCTTAGCTGGTGTAACTGCACAATATGAATCGGAAGTAGTTTATCATTCTATTAAAAAAGATTTGGAACAAAAAGGTGTTATATTTATTGATATGGATTCAGCGGTTAAGCAGTACCCTGAAATAGTTAGGAAATATTTTGGTACTGTTGTGCCTCCAACGGATAATAAATTTGCGGCCTTGAATAGTGCTGTTTGGTCTGGAGGTTCTTTTGTATATGTACCTAAAGGTGTAAAGGTGGGGATTCCATTACAAGCTTATTTTAGGATAAATGCTAAGAATATGGGGCAATTTGAAAGGACGTTAATAATAGTAGAAGAAGGTGCTGAAGTACATTATATTGAAGGTTGTACTGCTCCTATTTATAGTACTCAATCTTTACATACTGCTGTAGTTGAAATTATAGCATTACCTAATTCTAAGGTTAGGTATACTACTATTCAAAATTGGTCTATAGATGTATTTAATTTAGTAACTAAGAGAGCAGTGGCTTATGAGAATGCTTTAGTTGAATGGGTAGATGCGAATATTGGTAGTAAGTTAACTATGAAGTATCCTGCGATATATTTATTAGGAGAGAATGCTAAGGGTAAGATTTTATCAGTAGCTTTTGCTAAGAGTGGGCAATATCAAGATGCAGGATCTAAGATTATATTAGCTGCTCCTAATACTAGTGCTACCGTTACTTCTAAATCTATATCAGTTGGTAGTGGTAGAGCTAGTTATAGGGGATTAGTTAACGCTTATAAAGAAGCAGTTAATTCAAAAGTTAATGTTCAGTGTGATGCTTTATTATTAGATTATGAAAGTAGGACTGATACTTATCCTGTTATAGAAGTTGAATCTGATGATGCTCAAATAACTCATGAAGCAACTGTTAGTAAAATTAGTGAGCAACAATTATATTATTTAACTTCTAAAGGATTAACTCCAGAAGAAGCTAAGACTCTAATTATTCATGGATTTATTGAAGAATTTATAAAAGAATTACCTATGGAATATGCTGTTGAAATGAATAGATTGATTGCTTTGGAAATGGAAGGAAGTGTAGGTTAATTTATTTTTTAATTAACTTAAATAAAACTTTAATAAGGAGTGAGAAGATATGGAATTAAAAGAATTATATAAAAATTATCCAATACCTTTAAAAACTCAACATACTTGGAGGTATTCTGATTATGACTTATTTTTTGATCAAAATGTAAATACTAATTCAAATTTTAAAACCAATTTAGTTTCTAATTATAAAAAATTAGAAAAACTTAATGATACTAATTTTATTGATAGTTTAATTTTAAAGTATCCTGAAAAAATTACTTTATTTAATTTACTTAATTTTCAAGATGGATATAATATTGAAATAAAAGAAAATGGAGCTTGGCAATTAGATTTTCATTATACAGGAAATTTTAATATTGTTAGAAATGTTATTAAGATATATTCAGATTGTGAATTAATCATAAATAATAATTTAAGTGATTCTAATTTAATAAAAGTAAATGAGGTAAATGAGATTTATGTATATAATAATGCAAAAGTTAAGTTATATACTAAGCATAATTCAAGTAATGCTTATTATCATTCATTTTATTATATGTATCTAACTGATAATGTAGATATTAGGCAATTATTTTTGACTTTTAATCCTAAATATGAGAAAACTCATATAAGAACAATAATAGATGGTGTAGAATCTAATTATGTAATTTATATTTTAGCTAAGACAGATAATTTAGATCATGTAGATTATAGAACAGAGAATATTCATTTAAAACCTAATTCCAAGAGTTTGAGTGTTTATAGATCTATTGTTAATGGAAGAAGTAGAAGTATATATACTGGTATGTTAAGGATAGAAAAGGATGCACCTTATTCTGTAGCATATCAAAATAGTAGAAATCTATTATTATCTTCTAAGGCAAAAGTTAATACTATTCCTGAATTAGAGATATTGAATCAGGAAGTAGTTTGTACTCATGGAGCTGTTGTTAGTTCTTTAGATAATGATAGTATATATTATTTAACTTCTAAGGGATTATCTAGAGATGAGGCTATTAAATTAATAACTGATGGATTTTTACTTGATAAATTATATGATAATTTTTATGGAAATATATATACACTTGTTTATAAAGAAGTAACTAATGAAGAAGATGCTGGATTAGTTTAGGTTTATATTTAATTTTATTATATTTAAATATAATTTTTTATTAAAAAAATTTTACTAATAATTTTTAGAAATAAAGGGTACTAGTCTTTGATTTTATAATTTGGTGTTTGTTTAAATTTGTATTAATATTTACATTTATTTTATTTAAATTATTTTTTTATTATTTTTCTTATTTTTTATTATTTTGATAAATAAAAAAGTGTGAAAAAAAATATAAAAAATGTTAAAAACTGAGAATCGATAAAAAAATAAAAATATAAAATTGTTATTAAAAATCTTTCTTTTTTTAGAAGGTAAGGATTAAATTTTTATAAAAATAAATTAATAGTAAGATATAGGATATTTTATTAATTAATTATGAATCAAAAGATTGTAGATAATTATAGTCAATTAAGGATATCATCATTAACCCCCCTTTTTAAACAATATATAAGTATAAAGAATAAATATAAGGATTGTATATTGTTATTTAGAGTTGGAGATTTCTATGAAACTTATTTTGAAGATGCTAGGATATTTTCTAGTATAAATAATGTAATACTTACTAAAAAGGAATTACCTGATGGTTATGCTATTCCATTAGCTGGTGTTCCTTTTCATTCAGTAGATAATTATATAAAGAATTTAGTTAAGGCTGGTTATAAGGTAGCAATAGCTGAACAATTAGAGGATCCAAAGGATGCTAAGGGGCAAGTAGTTAAAAGAGATGTAGTTCAGGTCATAACTCCTGGTACTATTATTCAAAATGAATACTTAGATAACAATACTTATAATTTCTTAATGGTAATTGATTATGTAAAAAATAATTTTATTTTCTTATTTTCTGATGTAAGTGCATTAAAAATTTTTGTATCTAAAACTAATTTTAAAGATCTTATAAATTTAATTGATTCTATTAAGCCTTCTGAAGTTATAATTTCTAATAAAATAGAAAATAAATATTTACAGAAATTAAATGAGGTTTTAAGGATAAATAATATAGCATTTAATACATTAAGTGCTGATGATGTAGTTTTTGATGAAATAGAGAATTATTTATTTGATAAAGTATCTTTATATACCTTAGAGAAAAATGAAGCTATTTTAGCTTTTAAATTACTTATAAAATCTTTAAATTATTCAATGATAAGTAATTATAAATTTAAGGTATATAGTTATATAGATAATGATAGTTTTTTAATAGATGAAAATACTATAAAAAATTTAGATTTATTTAATTCTAATCCTTCTTTATTAAATATAATAGATAAGACTTTAACTCCATTTGGATCTAGAAATTTAAAACTTTTTATTTTAAAACCTTTAAAAAATATTGAAAAAATAAACCAAAGATTAGATGTAATTGAATTTTTTATAAAGAATAATGGATATATAATATCAATAAGGGAGGGTTTAAAATCTTTAACTGATGTTGAAAGAATTTTACCTAAATTTTTGATATATAAAGCTTCATTTAAGGAGTTTCAAATTCTAAAAAAATTTTTAAATAATATAACAAATTTAATAGATATTATAATTGAAATATATAATATTAAATCTTTGCCTATACTTGCTAAAGATATTATTAATAATATTATAATAAATTATAATGAAATTAAAGAATTACAAGAATTGCTTAATAAATCTATTTTAGATGAAGTTTTTAAACACAATGAAATAGAGGTATATATTAATAAAGGATTTAATAAGGATTTAGATGAATATATTGATATATTGTTAAATAGTAAAAGATGGTTAGAAAGGTATGAAAATGAATTAAAGATAAAAACTGGTATAAAATCATTAAAAATAGGATATAATCAGGTTTTTGGATATTATATAGAAGTTACAAAAACTAATTTAAATTTAGTGCCTTCATATTTTGAAAGGAAGCAAACTTTAACTAATGCAGAAAGATTTACTACTAAAGAATTAAAAGAATTTGAAGAAAAGTTAGCATCTTCTTTAGAAAAAATAAGTGAGATCCAAAATTTAGTTATCTATGAAATAACTGAATATATAAATACTAAGCAAGAGTTTTTATTAAACTTAATACAAAATATAGCTTTACTTGATATTTTGGTTAATTTTTCTTATATAGCTATAGAGAATAATTACATAAGACCTAAATTGGTTAATGATAAAGTTTTAAAAATAAAGGGATTAAGGCATCCGATATATGAAAAGTATTTTGAATATTTTATAGATAATGATATAAATTTGGATGAAGAGGAATATGTAATAATATTAACTGGACCTAATATGGGGGGAAAGTCTACTTTTCTTAAAACTGTAGCAATAAATGTGTTATTGTCTCATGTAGGAAGTTTTATTCCTGCTAAAGAAGCTACTATAGGAGTAGTTGATAAGATTTTAACAAGGATGGGTAGTGGAGATGATATTATAAAGAAAAGATCAACTTTTATGGTAGAAATGTTAGAAACTGCTTATATACTTGATAATTCTACTGAATATTCTTTAGTAATATTGGATGAGATAGGTAGAGGTACTAGTACTTATGATGGTATGGCTATTGCTTGGGCTTTATGTGAATATTTTGCTAAAACTAAGAAATGTAGAACTCTTTTAGCTACTCATTTTCATCAATTATCTAATCTTGAAAAATATATTAGTGCTATTAAAAATTATCATGTTGAGGTAATTGAAAAAGAAGATGATATAATTTTTACATATAAGATAAAACCAGGATTTGCTGATAAAAGTTATGGATTACATGTTGCTAAAATAGCTGGAGTTAATCCTGAAGTAATTTCTATTGCTAATAATATTTTGCAAAACTTTGAAAAATTTACTGGTATTAAGGTTGTTCAAACTAAGCTAATAAAATAATTTTATTTATTTTTACTTAGGGGGTAGTTTTTTATGGTTAAAAAAGAGCCTAAAAGAGTTGTTATTTATATTGATAACTATAAAATTGAAGCTTATATGTATTTGATACCTGGTGCAAGAGTTGTTGATGAATTTAATAAACCAAGTCAATTTATACCTTTAACTGATTGTGTTATATATGATAATGCTACTTCTTTGGAAATAGATAGAGTAAATTTTATGGTAGTTAATAAAAATAGGATTACGTTAGTTTTTCCTCCTGAAGAAGCCTATTAAATTATCTTTAATTTTGTTAATTTATTTAGATGGTTACTCATGATAATGGAATAATAAAGTATCAGTTAAGTGATTTTATTGTTAAAGAAAAAATTGATTTAAGTTTTTTTGATAATTTTTATTTAAAATTTATTAGATCTAAGGATCAAGTGTTATTTTTTTTAGGTAATTCTTTAACTGATTTTTCTAATGGTAATTATTTTTTGTTATTTGTTCTAAAAAAGCAGAATGTAACTATATTTAATGTTTTGCTAAGGTTATCAAAGGTTTTCAAGATTCCTATTAGTGATTTTTTATTTTTAGGTGAAAAAGATAAGTACGCACTAACTTATCAAACTTTATTTATAAAATTAAATTCTAAAAATAAAGAAAAGGTTATTAATGCTTTAATAGAAAATTTTGATGATAATTTAAATTTTACTTCTTATAATAAAGATTTTTATTTAAATTTTATAGGAATTGTTTATAATAATTTAGATACTTTAAAAAAAATATTACTTGGAAATGAATTTTTTATAGTAGTAAGGAAAATACCTATTGAGTTTCAAGACATTTTAGTAAAAAGAATAGAAAATTTAAGGAATAGTTATTTACCTAATTATTATGATATTCAGCGTTTTGGTAAAAGGTTAATTAATCATTTAATAGGTTTAGCATTAAATAATAAAATGTATTATGAAGCAACTTATTTATTGTTATGTATTTATTCTAGTAATGAAAATTCTAAAGTTAAATCAAAAAGAAAAAAAATAAAAGAATTATTATTAAATAATAAAATAGATGAAGTTAAAAATTTAAAATTACCTCAATATATGGATATAGAGAAAGTATTTTTAAGTATTTTATTAAAAGAAAGGAATTATAAAAAAGCTTGGAAAAATTTTCCTTATAAGTTTACTACTATTTTTAAAGATGCATATAACTCTTTCATTTTTAATTATAATTTAGCTTCTTTGATAAATCAAAAAATGAAATCTAATCTTGTTGTAAAGAAAATAAAATTATCAATACCTCAAGAAGAAATAGAATTTATTAATGATAATATAATAAAAAAAATAAATAATAAAGAAGTAAAAGAAATTTTTAAGAATTGGGATAACTTTGAATTTATTTTTCCTAATTTTTTAAATTTTTTTATTAATAATGAAAAATATGATAATTATAGAGATTATTTTATAAAGCCTATTTTAAAAGATTATAAATTAATTGATGATGAATTATTTAATGATTATAAAAAATTAGAAATTAGTTTTTACTTATCTAAAGGATCTTTTGCTACTAATGTGTTTTATTATTTATTAAATTAATATAGGAGGTGTTTTATGAATTGGGATCATAAAAATATAAGATCTACTTTTTTAAAATATTTTGAAAGTAATGGACATAAAGTTTTACCTAGTTATAGTTTGATACCAGATAATGATCCTTCTTTGTTATTTGTGGCAGCTGGGATGGTTCCTTTTAAAGCTGAGTTTTCTGGAAAAGTTAAGCCTAAATACAATAGAATATCTACTTGTCAAAAATGTTTTAGAATGGATGATATAGATAATGTTGGTTATACTTTAAGACATCATACTTTTTTTGAAATGCTTGGTAACTTTTCTTTTGGGGATTACTTTAAGTATGAATCGATTCATTATGCTTGGGATTTATTAACTAATGTTTATAAATTAGATCCTAATAAGCTTTGGGTTAGTGTTCATATTAGTGATGATGAAGCTGAAAAAATTTGGGAAAATATAGTTAATAAAAATAAAATTGTAAGATTAGAGGATAATTTTTGGGGACCTGCGGGTTTAACTGGTCCTTGTGGGCCTTCTACTGAAATATTTTATGAAAACTTTTATTGTCCTAATGCTAATTGCAAACCAGGTAGTGAATGTCAAGAATGTCAAAAAAAAGAAAGATTTATTGAAATTTGGAATATTGTATTTACTCAGTACTTTAAAAATGAAAAAGGAGAGTTAATTGATTTACCTCAAAAGAATATAGATACTGGAATGGGTCTTGAAAGATTAGCTAGAATATTACAAAATAAAACTAATCAGTATCATACTGATTTGTTTTATCCTATTATTACAAAAATACAACAATTTATTGAAAGAGATATAGAAAAAGTTTATAATAGTTTTAATATTGAATTTGATTTAAATGAATATTTATCTAAAAAAGATGTATATTTAAATATAGTAGCTGATCATTTAAGGGGTGCTGTGTTTTTGATTTCTGATGGAGTTATTCCATCTAATGATGGTAGAGGTTATGTTTTAAGAAAATTAATTAGAAGAGCTATTCTTTATTCTAAATTTTTAGGGATTTTAAAAGAATTTAGTCATGAGATTGTTGATAGTGTTATTGAAATTTTTAAAGATGTTTATCCAGAGGTATATTATAGAGCTGATTTTTCAAGAAAAGTATTGAATTCTGAAGAAAAGGCTTTTATAAGAAACATATCTAAAGGTATTCAGTATTTTAATCAAATAACCCAAGAATTATTGAAAAATAATGTAAAAATAATAGATGGTAAAAAAGCTTTTTATTTATATGATACTCTTGGATTTCCTTTAGAATTAACTCTTGAATTAGCTAAAAATAATAAATTAGAAGTAAATATAGATGAGTTTTATAAGGAATTAGAAAATCAAAAGATTAAATCTAGAAAAGATAAAAACGATATTAAGGTATTTTCTATTAACAAACAGTTTAATACTGAATTTGTAGGTTATGATAGATTAAAAGAAGAAGCAGAAATTATTGCAATATTAAAAATTAATCCTGATAAGAGTTTAATTTTAGTTAATGAGATATCTTATGATGATATATTGCTTAAAGATAATATTGTTTTAATAACAAATGTTACTCCATTTTATCCTGAAGCTGGGGGTCAAGTTGGAGATAAGGGAATTATATTTAATGATAATTTTAAATTTGAAGTTAAGGATACTCAAAAGCATGTAGAAGGGTTTATATTTCATGTAGGTAAGTTATTAAATGGTTATTTAAGATTAGGTGATAGGGTTAATATGGAAGTTGATTTTTATAAAAGGAAACTAACTGCTATACACCATACTGCTACTCATTTATTGCATTCAGCTTTAAGAAAGGTTTTAGGTGCTCATGCTTATCAAGCTGGATCTTTAGTAGATTATGATAGATTGAGATTTGATTTTACTCATTTTCAATCTTTAACTGATAATGAATTAAAAAATATAGAGGACTTAGTTAATGAGAAGATTTTGAAGGAATTGGATGTTTTAATAGAATATAAACCTTTAAATGTAGCTTTACAAGAAGGTGCTATAGCTTTATTTACTGAGAAATATCCTGAAAATGTTAGAACTGTTAAAATAATTGATGAAAACTTTATTTCTTATGAATTGTGTGCAGGTACTCACGTTAAAAATACCTCTACTATAGGGCTCTTTAAAATATTGTCTGAAAAAGGATTACAACTTGGGGTTAGAAGAATCGAAGCAGTTTCTAATTTATCTTTACTACCTATTTTTAATAAATTCTACTCTGTTATTTCTGATTTATCTAATTTAACTAATACTGAAATTGATAAAATTAAAGATTATGTTTTAAAAATAATTAATGATTCTAAAAATTTAAAGCAAAATATTTTTAATCTAAAAAAGAAATATTATCAATTTATTATAGAGCATTTAAAAACTAATAATTTTGTAAATATAGATTTATTAAATGAAGAAGATTTATTAATTGCTCATGATTTAATTAAAATTAAGAATCCTAATTATTTTGGTATTTATCATGTTGAAAATAGTAATAAAATTATTTTTATTTTTAATTCAGAAGATAAAGAATTAACTAATGTTTTTAATAACTATAATTTAAAATTAATTAATTTAGGAAATTTTAAAAAAGTGATTATTAATAATAAAGATATTTTAAAAGAAATTTCTTCTAAATTAAATCAAAGAATTACTATTGATTGAAAAATCGTTAATTTAAAGAAAGGTTAATATAAATACAAAATAATTTAGAAATAGCCGTAGTAATCTCCACTAGTGTAATCACCACTATCAGTATGTATTGGTTCAGTAAAACCAGCTTCTAAACCTGCATCTTGTCCTCTTTCATCGTTATTACTTGTATTACTTTCGTTATTTTTGTTTGAAAATCCTATTATTAACAAGAATATAATTAATAAAGGAAAGAATAATACAAGAGATACTAACATTAATATGCTAAAATTATTACCTATAAAGGATACTATTGATTTTATAATATTTATCAAACTTTCCATTTTTTTACCTCCTTTTTAATAAATTTAAATTTATTTACTTTTTTTTAATTTTAATTTAGTTTTTATTTTTTTATTTTTTAAATTTTTTAAAAATTTTTAGAAAAAAATAGAAATATTGGTTTGTTAAATTTTAATGATTTTTAATTGTAATTATTTTTTGATAGAAAATTTGTAGTTTATCTCCTTGTATTTAAGGGGATTTTAATTAATTTTTGGTATTTAAAAGATTTTCTAGTGATTCTTTATAGATATTATAATCGTTATCTGAGAATAGGACTATTCTTACTAAGGAAATATTTTTTAAGTTTGGTAGAGTTTGGATAATAGTTTTAATAGCAATTTGGGATGCTTCTTTTATAGGATACCCGAATATCCCTGTAGAAATAGAAGGAAATGCTATTGATTTAAAATCTTCTTGATCTGCTAATTTTAAACAATTTATATAGGCTTGTTGTAAGTAAAAGTCTTCTGGTTTATCTTGATTATAAACTGGTCCTAATACGTGGATAACTTTTTTATTAGGTAGGTTATAAGCATTTGTAATGATGCATTCAGAGACTTTTAAGGGGTATTTGTTAAGTTGTTTAGCATTGTTTATTGCTTCGATTTCTAAGTTAGGACCTGCTTTTTTATGTATAGCTCCAGAAACTCCTCCACCTGCTTTTAAATAAGCATTAGCTGAATTAACAATAACATCTATATCACTTTGTTCTGTTATATCCCCTTTTAATATTTGAAGTTCTTTATTATCTATTATTTTTGATATCATATACTTTTTATATAATTTTTTTATTATCCTGTCTTTTTTTATTAAATTAAACAAAGAATCTAAAAATTCCTCTAATAGTTTTTTATTTTTATTATGTTTTTGCAATTTTTTTTATAAAGAATTAAATTATATTTAGAAATATCCGTAGTAATCACCACTATCGTTATAGGTAGTATCTGGGAATCTAGCTTCTAGACCTGAGTCTTGTTGATCTTTATTATCTTCACTATTCTCTTGTTTTTTCTTTGAAAATATTGTCATTAAAATTAAAATTAATATAATTAATATATACAAAATAAGAGGAAGAACAAATATTACAAAAATAATAAGGTCATCTGGGTATCTTAAATAAAGTATTAATTTTATTATACTTAAGCATGCTAATAATGTAAGCAACAAAAAAATAATTAAAGCTAACATATTTACTAGTTTTTTAAAAAAAACTTTTAAGGATTTTGTTATTGTTTTTATAAGGCCTACCAAACTTTTCACTTTTTTCATCTCCTTAATGAAATTAAGATTTAATAAAATTTTTTTGGATTTTTAGGTTGAAATATCTTTATAATATTGTTGTAGATGTTATATCTCTTGGATTTTTTCTTATTATTATTAATTAAATTTTAATTCACTTGTATTTATAGATTCTTTATTTTTTGGGATTTTTGAATTACTAATAATATATTCATTTTGTCTTTATTAAATGTTTTTTTTAATTAAGTTAGTCAAAAAATTTTAAAATTCCTCTATTTAGTTTTATTTAACTATATTTAAATTTTTATTTTTATTAATTATTATTTTAGTAAAATAAATGAGATTTAAAGTTTAGTTATTTATAAAATAACTGAATAAATAGATACTAAGCAGGAATTTTTATTAAAAAAAATGTAGGATTATTTAAGGAATTTTTTTAAAAAAAGATTAATATATAAATAAGAAAAGGGGAATAAATAAGGGGGAAAGATTTATGTTAAAAGAGATTAATAGTATTTTTATGTTGTTAAAAGAGATTATTTTTATGTTAAGGTCTATTATTATAAGAATTATAGTTTATTTTTTAGCTTTAATTTTTCTTTCGATTCATATTATATTTGTAACACTAATTTCTATATGGTTTTTGGGTTTTGGGGTGTCTAATGAAGGAATAACTATTTCGCGTAATTTCTTTATAGTTTCTTTAATAGCATTTTTATTATTATTAGCTAAAGTTAAAGAATTTTCTTTTAAAGATATTCCTCATGTACTTCATATGATTTTACCTTTAGTTGTAGTTGTAGTTATATTGCCTGAAAATATGTACTTATCAAATGAGGTAGCAAGTGATGCTGCTTTTTTATCTTTTGTAATATTAACTACGTTTATTGTTTATTATTTAAGAATTTTTAATTTATTAAACTATTTATATGATTTTTTAATGAAAGTTACTAGGATAGATTTTTATGTAAATTTATTTAAGAAAGTATTTAAAAAAGGAGATATACAATCTATGAATAATAATTATAAAAAACCACTCTCTAAAATCTCGTATCTATGATACGAGGATAAAGAGAGCAGAAGGTGAGCAGTTCAAAAGTCTTGACAATTTGACAGGGTTGAGTGTATAATAATAAAAAGTAGCTCCGCTGTCTTAGTGTAT
>JBMFOW010000027.1:0-15681 GCA_049969455.1 bacterium
ATTTCTTATTTTTAAATTCAGCATTTAATTTATATTTTCAAGATAATTTTACTGAAGAATTAAAAATAGATTTAAAATTTAATTTTATTGTTAATAGTTTTTTTAAAAATGTTATTTTCTCTAAAAATAAAAATTATTTATTTAAAAAGGAAGAGGATATTATTAAAGTTATATTTACTGATAAATTTAGAGATTATTTAATAAAAAATGATTTTCTTAAATCTTTTTTAAATTTTAATAAAGATAATTATGAATTTAATTATAATTTTTATTTTATTTTGCATAAGCTAGAAAATTTTAATAATATAAAGTCTTTAGTTTTAAATTTTTATGATGAAAAAAAGTATTCTGAGATTTTTTTAAATATACTTGAATTCATTTTTAAAGAATATTTTATTAATCTAAACTAAGAGATTATTAGATAATGTTAATTTAATATTATTTTTTATTTTGTATTAAAAATTTAGAAGGATTTTTTTAGGTAATAGAGAATAAATATAATATAAATATAGGTTTAAGGCCCTGTCGTCTAGTGGACTAGGACACCGGCCCTTCAAGCCGGAGACACGGGTTCGAATCCCGTCAGGGTCATCTTCTTTAATCTTTATGGCTCATGCTTATGTACCTGGTCTTAAAGTATTAAAAAGAACAATAATTAAAAAGGAAAGAAAGTTACCTATTGAAGGAGAAGTTATTGTTAAAGTTAATGATAAAGTTAAGGCTGAAGATCCTATAGCTAAAGCGTTTTTACCTGGACCTGTTGATATTATAAATGCTGCTAATAAATTAGCTATTGATCCTCAAGAGCTACCCTTATTTTTATTAAAAAAAGAGGGGGATAAGGTAGTAGAAGGTGAAACAATTATTAAATATTCATCTTTTTTTGGTTTATTTAAACAAGAAATAAAATCTTCTATTACTGGTACTATTGAATCTATATCTACATCTACTGGTCAAATAATAATAAGAAAAGATCCAACATTAATTGAAACTATTGCTTTTGTTGATGGAATTATTGAGGAAGTTATTCCAAAAGTTGGAGCTATTGTTAAGACTTATGGAACTTATATACAAGGGATTTTTGGTATAGGTAGAGAAAAAATTGGTAAAATTAAAGTTATTGCTAATGATCCTAATGATGAAATAAATAGTGAAAAATACTTAGAAAAGGTTGAAAAAGGGGATATAGTTGTAGGTGGTAGCTATATTACTAAGGAAATAATGGATAAATTAGTTAATATAGGTGTGGTTGGGATAATAAGTGGAGGAATAGATGCAGAAGTTATAAAAGATATTTTAGGTTATGAAATAGGTGTTGCTGTTACAGGTACTGAAAATATTCCTTTTACTTTGGTAATTACTGAAGGTTTTGGGAAAATATCTATGGCTTCTAAAACTTTTAATTTATTAAAAGAAGCAGAGAATAAAAAAGCTTCAATCTCTGGAGCTACTCAAATAAGAGCTGGTGTAATTAGACCTGAAATCATTATCCCTTTTATAGATGAAATAGAAGATATATCTAAAATAGATGAGAATAAATTTTCTACTGCTTTACAAGAAGGAGCATTGGTTAGGATTATAAGGGAACCTTATTTTGGTAAAATTGCACAAATAATAGAATTACCCGAAGAACCTACCTTAATTCCTACTGAATCTAAAGTAAGGATAGCTAAAATTAAAATTTTAGAAACTAATGAAGAAATACTTTATCCACGGGCTAATATTGAACTTATTGAAGAAAATTAATTTAATTTTTAATATAAAAAATATTTTTAATATAAAAATTAAAAAAATTGAATTAAAGGGAGAAGATTATGGAAAATCAAGTACTTCAAAAACATAGAATGTTTCATCAAAAAGTTAAAGAAATTAAAATTCAACCTAATTTAAATAATTTTTATAAAATAATGGATTTTGATAGTAAAAAATCTTTTGTTTTAAAATTATTATCTGAATTTATTTATGTTAATGATAATATATATAGAACATTAAATGTTAGAAAATTAATTGATTTTTATGAAAATAATAAAGAGATTTATCAAAATATGGTTTCTTTAAATAGAGAAAATGAAATAATTGATATTTTAAAAGATTTATCAAAGAATAATCCTGAAGTGGTTGATATTAAATGGTTAAAAGATGAAAAATATTCTTCTATTATTGTCAAGCCTTTATTATTATTTAATTATTATAAAATTTATATAGAAAATTTTGAAGAATTCTTAAATAATTTAAAAAAATTAATAAAAGAAGGAAATACTGATAGCTTTATTATTGCATCTTTACTAAAAGTTAAGTTAGTTGTAGTTAATAATATTTTAGAATATTATATGGAAAATAATAAATTAAGTTTAATGAGATATAGTGGTACTCCTTTACCTGGGGGTAAAAGCTTTATTATCTTAAAAGTACTTCAAGATTTATAAAATTATTTTTATTAAATAATTTCCTTGAGTAGCTTTGTAACCGATTGTTTCTAAGAAAATTCTTCATTAAAAATCAATTTGTTAAAATTTTAAAATTTTTAAAAATATATTAGCGTATAACTCAGAAGTAGATTAATATGAGAATAAATGAAGAAGTAATAGAATTAATAAGGGAGTTGGCTAATAAGTACTTTGGTCAGGATTCTAAAGTTTTATTTTTGGTTCTAGAATAGATGATTCTAAGAAAGGAGGAGATGTTGATAGCTATATTGAAACCTTTGTTGAAAACATTGTTAATAATAAAATATTATTTTTAATTGATTTAGAAAAAGAAATAGGAGAACAAAAAATAGATTTAATTGTATATAATCCTAATTTAATGGAAGAAGAATTAATTCATGAAATAGCTAAAAAAGAAGGTATAAGAATAAAATAAAACAAAATAAAATTTTACATCATGTTTGAAAAACAAATAAAAATTTTAAGAAAAATTATTTTAGAATGTGATAAACATAAAGAATTAATAGAATACTTACTTACTTAAAATAGAATTTCCATTAGATAAAGAAAAATAAAATATATTAATCTTGATCAGAAAATATTGATTGACTCTCTAATTTTTAGATTTTCATTATTTAACTTTTATTGATGTTTTGAATAAAATCGAAAAATTGAATTTAAGACATTTTAGTGAATATTATCTTAAGTTGCGAAGATTAAGAAATATTAATAATTCATAAATATGAAATTAATTATATTATCTTAACTCAAAAATTAAACAAGAATTAAAGCAATTAATTAGCAATACAAAAATTCTACTTGAAATTTACCAAAATATTCTTTCATTTATTAAAAGTAAAAATTTATTTAAAAATGAAAGTTAGATTAAAATTAAATTTTATCGGTATATAAAAGAGGAAAATACTGAAAATACTTTTAAAATTAATGTTAATTATTTTATTGTAAGTGATGAACAATTTGAAATCATTAAAGGAATCGCTTTGAAAATTGATAATGGAATTTTGGTTAAACTCAATAATTCAGGTCAAATAAAGTTTATTAAAGAAAATAATAATCTTTTAATAGATATTAGTAAATCAGGATTTGATGTTATTGTAAAAACTATCACTATATTACCTAAAGAGGAAAATTAATAATTTAATTAAGAATTTAAAATAGAGTTTGTTGAAAATATTTTTTTAAAAACGATTTTCTATGATATTTAGTTATCCCATATTCTTTAATTCCTTTTATATGAAATTCTTCATAATATCCTTTATTATTGTATATATTATAGTAAGAATTATAGGTTGGGTATTTTATAGCTAAGTATTCTATGTATTTATCTCTTGTTATCTTTGCTAATATTGCTGCTATTTGGATTACTTTTATCATATTGTCTCCTTTTACATAATTTAAAATTTTTATCCTTGAAATTAATTCTTGAAATTTTGATAAATTATTTTTTAAAGTATTTTTAGACTCTAAAATCTCATTAATTTTTAGGTAAATATTTTTTTCTATATCTTTAGGTTTTTTATCTCCATCTATATAAAAATTTATATAATTTATTCTATCTAAATTATTTATAATTAAGTCATTTTTTAAAATATAATCTAAATTTTTTAAAATTAATTTTTCAAATCCTAATAAATTAGCATTTAATATGTTAATTTTATCTATTATTTCATTTGAAATAAAATAAAAATAAATTTTTGAAATTTCTTTATTTTCTTTTATAATTTTTATTATTTTATTAAATAAATTTAATCTTTGGTTATAAGTTAATTTTTTACTATCTTTTAGGTTTAATTCTTTATATGGATTGAATTTATTGATTTTAATTATTAAGAAAGATGAAACAAGTAAAGGTCCAAATAATGAACCTCTACCTACTTCATCTAAACCTACTTCTATTTCAATTTCATTAATATTATTATCTATTTTATTTATCTTCATTTATATATATTTCTATTAGTTTAATTTCTTTTTTTTCTTTTGAAATTTTCAATACTTCTTTATTATTAATTATATCTCTTCCTCTTTTTATATTACTTATGTAATTAAATATTAAGAAAATTCCTGCTTCATCTTCAAAAATTAAGGTTCTATTTTTTTCATATTCTTTGAATTTATTATTTATAAAGAATTTTTTTAATTTTTGTTTTTTTCCATTAAGCCCATAAGGTCTAAAATAATCTCCTTTTCTCCAATTTCTTATAACTATTTTGTTAAAACAAAATCCAAAAGCATAATTACTTGTTTTAAATTTTTCTTTTAGATCTTTTATATATTCTTCTAATATATTTTCTTTTAAAAATTCTTCTAAATTATAAATATTTTTTATTTTTATTTTTATTTCTATATTGCAAATTTTAAAAAGATATTCACTAGATTTTGATAGATCCAATTCGTAATAAAAATTAAAATTTGATTTAAAAAGAATAAATATTTTATTATTAAAATTATTTAGTTCTTTAATTAAAAACCAATCTTTTATTATATTTACTTTTTTTTCATTATCATATTCTACTAGGTGTTTTATATTCTCATATTTTATGTTAATATTTTTTAAGTTATTGTATATATTATTTAAAAACTTTTTTAAATTAAAAAAAAGAGATTCTACTATTAAAAATTTATTGTTTATTTCTTTGAATTCTATAAAATATATATCTAAGATATATTTTATTTTGGGAATATTTGTTATGCTATCTTTGTAATTCTGAATAAAGTTAATTATATCTTTAAGAAATTCGTAATTTTTTAAAATATTTTTCTTTTTTAATAAATTATTGATAAAATTGTTTGTAAAATTTAAGTTTATATAATTTCTTAAGTATTTTATATCTAAATTAGTTTTATCTATTATGTAATTTATTTGATTATTTTCTAGAGTTTTTAATATTTCTTGTTTAGGAATAAATAATAAGGGTCTTATAATTTTAATATCTTTAAAAATGAAAATAGGATTTAGATTAAATAAGTTTAAATAATGATTAGATTTAATAAAATTAATAAAAAAAGAGGAAATTAAATCATTTAAATTATGTGCAGTAGCTATTTTGCTGTAATTATATTTTTTTAAAGTTTTTATAGCTAGATTATATCTTAAGATTCTACCAGCTTCTTCTAAGTTTAATTTATTATTTTTTGCATATTTTATTACATTTTCTTTAAAAGAATGAATTTCTATATTAAAATTTTTAGCATAATTTAATAGTAATTCGTATTCTATATATGAATCTTCTCTTATTGAATGATCTAAATGAAAAATTCCTAGCTTTAAATTATATTTATCTTTTAAGTATAGATAAAAAAAAGCAATAAAAAGGTACTGTCTGGTCCTCCTGAACACATTAATAATATTTTTTCATTATTTTCTATCATTGAATAATCTTTTATAGTACTAAAAATTATATTATGAATTTTGTTATCTATTTTAAAATTTTCTTTTTTAAAATTTTCTTTCATAGAAATTTTGGTATTTAAATATCAAAGACATTTTAATTAAGTAGTAAGCTTTCCGTCATTTATGAAATAAACTTTTTCGGTAAATGCTAATACTTTTGGATCATGAGTAGCTATTATAATGGTTTTATTTAACTGTTTGTTAATATTAGTAAATATATCCATAATTATTTTGGAGTTTTTAGTATCTAAGTTTGCTGTTGGTTCGTCTGCTATGATTATATCCGGATCATTAGCTAGGGCTCTTGCTATTGCTATCCTTTGCTTTTCTCCGCCTGAAAATTTATTAACATTATCATTAAATCTATTTTCTTTAATACCTACCATTTTTAGTAATTCTTGAGCCCTTTTTATAGGATTACTAAATTTATTACTTATTTCAATTGGTAATAAAACATTTTCTAATGCACTTAATGAAGAAATTAAATAATAATCCTGAAATACCATACCAATTTTATTTAATCTTATTAATTGTAAATCACTATCAAACATTTGGTTTATCGAAAGTGAATCAATATAAATTTCTCCAAATGATGGTTTTTCTATTGTAGATATTATTAATAATAAGGTACTTTTTCCTGCTCCACTAGGTCCCATTATCCCTACAAATTCTCCCTCTTCTATTACTAAATTAACATTACTTAAAGCTACTAATTTTTCTCCTTCTGTTTTATAATATTTACTTACATTTTTTAAGATAATTTTTGGGATTTTTTCTTTTGCTTTCATTTATTCTTCATATTTTAAAATTTATATTTTTAAATTAATAATTTTATTAAATTAATGATTTTACTTTAAGATAAATTGATTCTGAATCTAATTTAAAGTGTTTAAGTAAATCATTAGGACTTCCGCTAACTGGTATATCATCTACTGCTACTATCTCAAAATAATTAACTTTATTTATTAAATAAGGAGCTATAGATTCTCCTATACCTCCATTTTTGCTATGCTCTTCAAAAACTACTACCTTTTCTACATCTTCTATTAAATATTCTATATTTTTAATAGGTTTAATTGAATAAAAATCTATTAATTTGAATGATATATTTTCTTGAGATAATTTTTTTGAAGCGTTAAGGGCTTCATGTAAAATTACTCCTGCTGAAATTATTCCTATTTTTTTAGTGCTAGAATTATTTTCTATGATAACTGAAGCTTCTCCTATTTTTAAATTGCTATTATAATTATAAATAATATTATTAGTAGGTCTAGAAGTTCTAAAATAAACTATACCTTTTAGATTACCTTTTAAGTATTCTATAAAAACATTAAATAATAATCTTAAAGTAGATATTGCATCAGATGGATAAATAACTGTTGTATTAAACAAAGCTTTGAATGCAGCGATATCTTCTAAAGCCATTTGAGAGGGTCCATCTTCTCCTATTGATATACCCGCATGAGTACCACATATTATAGCTAACTCTGGCTTAGAATAATTCATCATTCTAATAAAATCATAAGCTCTTGTTAGGAATGCTCCAAATGTAGAAGATACTGGAATAAAACCATTTTTAGATAATCCTAACATAAAACCTATCATACTTTGTTCTGCTATATAGCTTTCTATGAATCTATCTTTATATTCTTTTTCGAAATATAAAGTATATGTAGAATTTTTAACATCTCCATCTATTACAACTAAATTATTTATTAATGAACCTAAAAAGGTTAAACCTATTGGGAAAGCTTCTCTTGTTGCTATTTTCTTTTCTTTATTTTGATTATAAAAATTTTTTATAAAATCATTTAATTTCATTTCTAATTCATCTATTTTAATTTCTATAGATGGAACATTGTTTGAAATTGAATAACTTTTGTAATTAATGAAATCATGAGGATTAATATTAGATTCTCCTATTTCATTTAAAGCTAATTCTAAATCTTGTTTAGAAGTAATAGGTTTTCCATGCCAATCTAGTTTATCTTCTAAAAAAGAAACTCCTTTACCTTTAAATGTTTTTGCTAATATAATTGTAGGTTTATCAGTTTTTGAGTATTCATTTATAAATAATTCAAACGCTTTATTAATAAGATTAAAATCATGTCCATCTTCTATTGAGATAACATTAAAATCAAAAGCTTCAAATCTTTTTTTATATTCATTTAGATTGTGTTCAAACATTGTGGTTCCACTTTGTCCTAATCTGTTAATATCTGCAATAACACATAAATTAGATAATTTATAAAATGAAGCTAAATTAGCTGCTTCATATATACTTCCTTCAGCTAATTCTCCATCTCCAACTAATACATAAACCTTAGAAGGTAAGTTTTTATATTTTCTAGCCCAAGCAGCACCTAATGCTATAGATAATCCTTGGCCTAATGAACCTGTTGCATATTTAATACCTTTTAGTTTAACAGATGGATGGCCTTCTAAAAGAGAATTATATTTCCTTAAAGTATTTAAATCTTCGTCTATAATTTTTGTATGTTTATAAATAGAGTATAATAAAGGTGCAGCATGACCCTTGGATAATATAAATTCATCTTGATATATACTTCCATAATTTTCATTATCAAATACTAAATAATTAAAAAACAAACTAACAAGTAATTCAACAGCAGATAAACAAGTAGTAGGGTGTCCGCTACCTGCTAAATATGTACTAGTTAATATATCTTTCCTTACTATTTTAGAGATTTCTTTTAAAGTATCTATATTTATTTTAGTTATTTTCATAGTATTTTTGTGTACCAAAAACCCCATCTTTGAATATGAGGATAGGTACACTTTATACCTCCTTTCAATTTTTAATGTAATTTTAATTTTTTAATTTAACTTATTTATAATTTTATAAATCTTTAGGTGACCTCCTCCCCTGATTTTTAATCAGGGGCTTCCTGCTTCATTGTGGCATATAGAATGCTATTATAGCATTCTAACAGTAATTTTCCACTCCACAGGCTTTACTTCCCGTCGGTCCAACGGTACGTCTTTTATAGTGCTTCTATCCACTTGTATATATTATACACCAATTAATCCCCTGATTGCAAAGCAGGGGCTTTTTAAAGAGTTTTAGGTAAAGTAAAATAAAAAGTAGTTCCTACATTTTCTTGGCTTTCAAACCAAATTTTTCCTCCTTGACCTTCTACTAAATACTTGGTAATAACTAAACCTAATCCTGTTCCCTGAGCTATAAAACTTGATATACTTGTTCTATAAAATTTCTCAAAAATTCTGGGTTTTTCATTTTCAGGAATCCCTATACCTGTGTCTTTAATATATATTAAAACTTCAGTTTCTTTATTTTGTATTCCTATGGTTATGTTTCCTCCCTTAGGTGAATATTTAATAGCATTATCAAGTAAATTAATAATAATTTGTTCTGTTTTATCTTCATCAATTAGAGCTTCATAGATTATATCATCTTCATATTCTCTAATTAGTTTTAGATTGTTATTTTTCATTTTAGGGTACATTAATTCTATGACATTTTCAACAATTTCTTTTATATCTATTTTCTTGATATTGAAATTAACTTTAGCTGATTCTAAACGAGATAGATTCAAAAGTGAATTAACTAATCTGTTTAATCTATCTGCTTCATTGTAAATTATATTAACAAATTTAAGGATTTCAGATTTATCTAAATCTTCTTGAAGAATAGTTTCAGCAAACCCTTTAATAGAAGTTAATGGAGTTCTTAATTCATGAGATACCATAGATATTATTTTATCATTTAATTCATCAAACTTTTGTCTTATATAAGATTCTCTAAAAGCATCAAAAATTATATCTTTTATATCTGTTGATTCATTATATTTTATAATACAATACCCATAATTTAATGAATCTGCTATATTTTTAATGATTTCTTGAAATTCATTTATAGTGAATAACTTAGATTTTATTTCAGAAATTATTCTAATTGCTGCTAATTTTAAATTATACATATCTAATTCTTCTTTTTTTCTAGGCTTTGAAACTAATAATAAAATTAATTGATTATCTTTAAAATCATTTATGAAAACTAAATCTTGATTTCTATATACTTTGCCTTTTAGATCAAGAACTAGATTAACAATACAATGAAAAATTTTATTATAAAATTCTTTACTATATAATTCTTTTATTTGATTAGAATTAGAAATTTCTATAACTAAGAAACCTCCTATTTTATTTTCTTTTAAAACATTTTGTATTAATTCATAATTATTTGAAATATAGGTAATTTTATTTTGATTTGTAGTTTCAATTTTATTATTATCAATCATTAAAAATTAAATTAAAAATTAGTTATAATAACTTAAATTATTACAAATTTTATTTAATTTTTCTGCTACTAAATCTAAGATTTTATTATCATGTGAAAAGTTTAAATAATTAGTTTCAGTAGGATGTGGAGCAAATAATATACCCTCTTCTAAACATAATTTATAAAAATCAATAAATATTGATATATCTAATTCATTTATATCTTCTATTGTTTCTACTTTTTTATTAGAAAAATATAAACTAAACATTGAATTAACAGAATTTATATTTATTGTAGGAATTTTTTCTTTTAATTGATTAATGATATTAATAAAACGTATTGTTTGTTGTTCTAATTTTTGATAAAAATTATCAATTGATTTTATTATATTTAATACTTGATAACCTGTAAAAGTGGATATTGGGTGTCCTGTAAATATTCCACTATGATACATACTTCCGATAGGTGCCATAACTTCCATATATTCTCTTTTAGATAGTATTGCAGCTATAGGGAATCCCCCACCTATTACTTTTCCTATTACAGTTATATCAGGTTTAATATCTGTAGAGCTTCCATATCTTATTCTAAAAGCAGTAGAAACTTCATCAAATATTAAAATAATTGAGTATTTAAGAGTCAATTCTCTTAATTTTGATAAAAATTCATTTGTAGCTTTTATTAACATGTTAGATGTTTGAATAGGTTCGATAATTATTGCTGCTATTTCATTACCATATTTATTTAGGAATTCTGTTAAAACTTCTATATCGTTATATGGTAAGCTAACGGTATCTTTTATTAACCTTTTAGATACCCCAGCTGATGATGGGATTTGTTCTCCGAATTCTCTACTTTTGTTTTCTATTAATAAATAATCTATACTTCCGTGGTATCCACCATCAAATTTTACTACTTTATTTCTTCCGGTTATAGCTTTAGCTAATCTTATTGCTAACATATTTGCTTCAGTACCACTATTAGTATATCTTATCATATCATGAAAATTGAAAGCTTCTAATATTAATTCTGCTAATAAGTATTCATATTCATTGGATAAACCATAGTATATTCCTTTTTCAATTTGTTTTTTTAGGCTATTTACGATATCAGGATATGCGTCACCTAAGATTATAGATCCCCATCCTGATATAAAGCTTATATAAGTTTTGTTATCAAAATCGGTTAAATAAGGACCAACTGAAGAGTTAATATAAATAGGAGTTATTCCTATTAAAGAGAAAGCACGTATAGGAGCATTAACTCCTCCTACCAAAAATTTAGAAGCTTTTTCATAGATTAATTGATTTTTGTTTATGATAGTCATATTGAATTTAGATTGCGGGTGGTGGGACTTGAACCCACACGCTCTTTAGAGAGCACTACCCCCTCAAGATAGCGCGTCTGCCAGTTCCGCCACACCCGCTTTAAAAAGTCTTACTTAAAAAAATTATAATTTAAAAAAATTGTTAAACTTTTAAAAATTTTAAGGATTTATTGTTTTAATGATAAATTTAATAGCGGTTCTAACTTCTCCATTTATTTGCACTTCAGTGAAAGCTGGGATAGTTACTAATTCATATCCTAATGGAGCTACATATCCTCTTGCTATTGCTATTGCTTTTACTGCTTGATTAATAGCACCTGCTCCTATTGCTTGGATTTCTACTTTATTACCTTGTTTTATTACTGCAGCTAATGCTGCAGCTACTGATTGTGGTTTTGATTTTGATGATACTTTTAAGATTTCCATTTATTATCCCTCCTTTTGCTTTATACGTTGTTTTTACTTTTTTTATTTTATTTATTAATCTATTGTAATTTATTTATTTTATGTTATTAATTGCTTCATTATTATATTTATATAATTTTTATTTTTATCCTGCTAATACAATTCAAAAAGTTCTTTGGTATAATCTAATGAATCTTTAAATATATTTATGAATTTATCTATTATTGAATATGGGATTGTTAGGGGTGGTTCAATTCTTATGACTTTAGGTTGATTTAGAGTATATGCTGTTATTATTCCATTTTGTATTAAATATGAAAATATGGATGCAGAGTATTCTTCATTAGTTAGTTCTACTCCTATCATTAAGCCTTTTCCTCTTATTTCTTTTATTATCTGTGGATATTGATATTCTAATTGTTTTAGATTTTTTAAGAAATATTCTCCTTTTTCTTGAGTTTGTTTAGGTATATCATTATTTATTATATATTTAATAGTTTCTAAGGCTGCAGTTATTGCTAATGAATTTCCGCCAAAAGTTGAGGTATGAAATAAAGGATTTTCATTAAAAATTTCCCAGGCTTTTTCATTTCCTAATATTGCTCCTATTGGAATTACTCCTCCACTTAGTGCTTTAGCTAATACTAAAATATCTGGTTTTATATTATATCTTTGGTATTCAAATAAGTATCCTGTTCTACCTAATCCTGTTTGTACCTCATCTATTATTAACAAGCAATTGTATTTATCACATATATTTCTTAATGTAGGTAAATAATTGTCATTAGGGACGATTATTCCTCCTTCTCCTTGAATAGGTTCTATTATGATAGCTGCTGTATTGTTATCTATTATTTTTTCTATTTGTTCTATGTTATTGTATTCTACAAAATATATGTCAGGTAATAAATTAAGGTATTTTTTATAAACATCTCTACCACTTACACTTAATGCACCTAAGGTTTTTCCATGATATGAATTATAAGTAGATATTATTTTTTTCTTTTTAGTTGATGAGATAGCTAATTTAATTGCTCCTTCTATTGCTTCTGTTCCCGAATTAACTAAAAATAAATAGTTTAAACCTGTTAAAGTTGTTAATAATTTTGCTAATGCTGCATATTTGGAGTTTAAAAAAACTTTAGATGTCATACATAATTCATCCATTTGTTCTTTAACTTTGTTAATAATATGATCATTACAATGACCTAAGCTTAGCACTCCATACATACCTAAAAAATCATAAAATTCTTTTTTTTCGTTATTTGAATCATAGGCTATTATTTTATAATCTTTTGCTTTTTTTTCTATTTTAGCATAACCTGCTAATTTTATTAGTTTAGTTAATGTTGGATTTATATTGTTAAAGTATATGTTTGTTACTTCTTCTACATTTTGAGTATTCTCTATTTTTTCAATTTCTTCAATTAGCTTATCTTTTTGAATATTTAGCATATAATATTTTCCTCCTTTTTAAAGTTACTAATTTCTATTTTGATAAAAACATTTTTTTTCCTTTATTGCCTAAAGGAAGGTAAATAATTTATGAATGTAAAATTATTATATTATGGATTTAAATATATATAAGTTTTTTTTAAATTGAGAAATTTTATAAAGTAATAAATTTTTAAAGGAGGTTTTAAAGTTATGAAGATTTTGATGGTAAGTATGGAAATGGTTCCTTTTGCTAAGGTTGGAGGATTAGCTGATGTTATTGGATCTTTACCTAAGGAATTATCTAAGTATTCTAAAGTTGATGTTATTTTACCTTATTATGGTTCTTTAACTGATAATCTTTATAAAAAATTTTATAATCAAGATTTAAAATTAGATAAGGTTTTAAATAATAAAATATTAGGTGTAGATTATGAAATTTATGAAGTTAAAAACTTTGGAAATGAAAATTTTAAAGTTTATTTATTTAAAAATGCTAATTTGTTTGAAAGGGAAGGTATTTATCTTGATAAAAATGGGAAGCCATTTGAAGATGAATTTTTTAGATATTTAGTATTTAATTTAGCTGTTGTTGATTTTATTAAAAATAGTAATTATGATATTATACATTGTCATGATTGGCATTCTTCTTTTACTGTTATTTATCTTAAATATTTGAAATTAATGAATAAGACTGTTTTTACTATACATAATATAGCTTATCAGGGGATCTTTGAAAAGGAAATATTAAATAATATAGATATAGATGAAAATTTTAAGGATTTTATTTTAAGTAATTGTGAGTATTATTCTAGAATAAATTTAATGAAGGGGGCTATTGAATTAAGCAATATAGTATCTACTGTTAGTCCGAATTATGCTAATGAAATTATGAATTTATCTGAATTTGGAATGGGTTTAGAAAATGTTCTTAAACTGAATTCTAGTAAATTAGTTGGGATACTTAATGGTATTGATTATGATTTATGGAATCCTTTAACTGATAATAGTTTATATAAAAATTATGATATTGATAGTGTAAATGATGGAAAGAAAGAAAATAAGTATAAGTTGCTTTTAGATTTAAAGCTACCAATTGATTTAAATAGTTATCTGGATATTCCTTTATTTGGAGTAGTTGCTAGATTGGATTATCAAAAAGGATTTGATATACTTTATGATAGTTTTAAAATGTTAATAAATTCTAATTATAAAGCTTATTTAATTGTTTTAGGTACTGGAAATTTAGAGATACAGAAAAAAATTGAGCAATTAGCTATTGAATATCCTAATTTTGTTAGTGTTAATATTAAATTTTCTGAGGATTTAGCTAGGAAGATTTATGCGGCTTCTGATTTCTTTTTAATACCTTCTAGGTTTGAGCCTTGTGGATTATCTCAAATGATTTCTTATAGGTATGGTACTATCCCTATTGCTACTAAAACTGGTGGTCTTAAGGATTCTATAATCGATATATTTGAAGATAAAACTAATGGAACTGGTATATTGATTGATAAAGCTAAACCTGATTTATTATTTAATGCTCTTAAAAAAGCTTATAATTTATATAAAGATAAGGATTTTATACATAATTTTAGAAAAAAATTAATGAAATTAGATTTTAGTTGGAATAATAGTAGTAAAAAATATCTTGAGCTTTATAATCAATTACTTTCTTTTATTTAATTAATGTATTTTAATAAAATAAGAAGGATAATTTCAAAAACATTATAAAATATAAAAGGGGATAGTTGTGAATATTCTTATTGATAACGAAATTTTTTATAATCAGAAAATTTTAGAACTATCTCAATTATTTTCTTTTAATATTTTATTTAATTATCTTATAGATAATGAATTTATTAATTTTATTAAGGATATTTCTTCTTCTTTATTTAATGAAAATCAATTAGTAATCTTTAATAATAATTTAGATAAGTTTATAACTATTTTAGATTTTTATAAAAAGTATATTTTAAACAAAGATTCATTTTTTGATAATTTAGATGATCAACAAACTGCCTT
Source organism: bacterium (assembly GCA_049969455.1). Taxonomy (GTDB): domain Bacteria; phylum DRYD01; class DRYD01; order DRYD01; family DRYD01; genus CAKZQG01. The sequence continues at coordinate 15,294 of JBMFOW010000027.1, forward strand.
AATTAAAAATTTTGAAATTAAAGAAATAAATGATATTTTTGAATTCATAAATAAAGATTTGGAGCAATTGGTTAAAATCAAAAATGAATTAAAGGAAAAATTATTATCTAGTATTAATGAAGTAATTCCTTTTGAAGATGAAAAAAAGAAAAATCTTATTGAATTAGTTCTTGATAATCCAGTAGATATTATTAACTCTTTTAAAGAAAAGAAATATTATACAGAAGAACCTAAAAAAATTACAAAGTTAAAAAGAGTATATGAGAAGCTTTTTGCATCCTTGGATCCTCATTTTAAACAAATCGTTTTTGTAGATAATAATCTTAGTGTTTTTAATAATTATGTTTTTATCAATTTTATTTATGATGAATTACTTAATTTTAATGTT
>JBMFOW010000028.1:0-14988 GCA_049969455.1 bacterium
ACTGATTTAGCTAACAAAATAAATGTATAAAAAGCGCTATAAATGAAATTAAACCTACTGATTTAGCTAACAAAATATATTAACATATAACTCAGGAATACATCCTTTGTTATATATTCTATATAACTTCAGGCATACAGCCTTCGTTATATGTTATATAACTCAGGCATACAGCCTTCGTTATATGTTATATAACTCAGGCATACAGCCTTCGTTATAAATATATAAAAAATTATCTAAATAATTCTTTTCAAAGCACAGATTTTTAGAATATTATCTTTAAATTAAAATTAGTAATATTTTTTGGATAATAAAAGGAAATTTTATATAAAATGTTGAAAATTAAAGTAGGTATTTAATTATTTTTTAATATTATTTCTTAATTAAATAGAAAAATCTATTTTTTAATTTAATAAAAGATTAAAGATGCAATTTACAGCAACAATAGGAAGATACCAAGTAAAAGAAGAATACGATTCAAGTCCTTTAGGACAAATTTATATTGCCTTTGATCCAATTCTCAATAAAGATGTATTTTTAAGATTACTAAGCCCAAATTTATTAGAAGAATCAGAAAATAGGGATAATTTACTAAAAGAAATTCAATTAGCTTCAAAAATTAAACATCCTAATGTATCCCATATCTATGAACTTAATGAACAAGAAGGTATATTTTATATTGCTTTTGAAAAAATAGATGGATTAATACTAACAGAAATACTACAACCTAAAAAAGTAACAGACGATCAAGAATTACAAAAATATATAGATTTCTTTTTAGAATTAGCAAAAGTATTAGCTTATATACATGAGTATAATGTAATATTTAAAGATTTAAAGCCTAAAAACATAATATTTACAGGAGATAACTTTAAAATAACTAATTTAGCTTTTGGCTATGTAGATTCTAATTATCTATTTAATAGTAATCAATTTAGCGAGAAATTAATATTTTGGGCTCCTGAACAATGCTCTAAATCTTCTAATATTACCAAAAAAACAGATATATTTTCTTGGAGCTTAATGTTTTACTATTTTGTTAGTGGAATTCATCCTTTTTTAAAAGACTCAATAACTAAAACAATTGAAAGTATAATAAAAGATAAAATAACAGATTTAAACAAAGTTAATAACAAAATTCCTATATTACTAAGTGATTTAATTTCTAAATGTTTAACTAAAGATCCAGACTCAAGACCTGAAAATTTTAAACAAATAATAGATAATCTATTAGAAATAAAAAAAGAATCAAAAAAATGGAACATATCACCCGCTAAAGCTGTTATGCATAATACCTTAGGAACAAATTATTATAAGCAAGGTAATTTAGAATTAGCTATCTTAGAATGGGAGAAAGCAGCAGATTATGATCCTTTCAATCCGTTAATTCATAATAACTTAGGCACAGCTTATGATGGATTATCAAAATTAGATATAGCTTTAAATGAATATAAAAAAGCAGTTGAATTAAGTCCCAATAACTTTGTTACACATTATAATATTGCATCTGCTTACTATAGAATAAACGATTTAGATAAGGCAATAGATCATTATAAAAAAGTAGTATTACTTAATCCAAAATTTGCACCAGGATATCATAATTTAGCTAATGCACTTTATAAAAAAGGATTCATAGAAGAAGCAATAGATAATTGGCAAAAAGCTTTAGTTATTAATCCTAATTTAGTTGATGCAATGTATAATTTAGCTAATGCTTATTATTCTCAAGATAGGGTTGAAGAAGCTTTACATTACTGGAATAAAGTTATTGAAATTGATCCTAATTTTGTAATGAGTTATTATAGTTTAGCTTTACATTATTTAGAAATTGGGGATTATCAAAAAGCCCAAGAAATGTTAGAAAAATGTATAGAATTAAATCCTTCTTTTTCTGAAGCTTATTATAATTTAGCTAATTTATATTTTGAAGCTTCTGATATTGTTAGTGCTATAGATTTTTGGTTAAAAGCTGTTAATTACAATCCCAAACTATGGAAAGCTTACTATAATTTAGCTAACGCTTATTATCTACAAGGTAATGTAGAATTAGCTTTAGAATACTGGAAAAAAACTACCTTTTATAATCCTGATATGTGGGAACCTTATTGGAATATAGCTAATGTTAGTTATTTTGAATTCGGAGATCTAGAAAATGCTATTAAAAATTGGCAAAAAGTTACATCCATTAACAAAAAACATTGGCAAGCTCATTATAACTTAGGTGAAGCTTATTATATAGAAGGTAAATATAAATTAGCTATTATGGAATGGGAAAGAGTTATTGAAATCAACCCTAAATATTGGTTAGCTTATTTTAATATCGCTGTTATTTATTTTAATAATAAAGATTTGAATACCGCTATTAAATACTGGACTAAAGCTTTTGCTATCATGCTCTTTGGATAATACTAATTCACTACATCTATAAAACATAAAATTCATTTATTTTTTTATAATAACCACTATCAATTCTAAAAGGTAAAATTTATAAAAACAAGAAAAATAAAATTAGTTAAATAAAACTGATTAAAGGAAAAAAATTATGATTAATACATTTGTTTTTTCTAATAATTTTAATCTATCTTCTTATTTTTTTAAAATACTTTCTTCTTATATAAAAAAAGAATATAAAGAAAATTTAAAACAAGTAATAATAAACATAAAAAATGAAAATTTCGAAAAATTAATTAATTATTTTAAGCCTGATAAAATAACCTATGAATCCATCTTATTTTATACAAAAGACATAGAACCATTAAAAGAAATTTCTAAATCAGATTACTTTATATTACTATTTGATAATATAAATGATCTAAATAACGAATTACAAAAATTAAAACAAAGAGATTTAGAAATACTAAGTAACTTTTTAAATTCTAAAAACTTTAAAAAACAAAATAAATATTTACAACCTGATATTGAAAACATTATAAAAATTATAGAACAAGATCAATTAGAATTAGAAAAATTTATATATTATAATACTCATTTAGAAGAATTAATTACTTCCTTAGCTCTAAGTTATTTAAAAAAATCTTTATTTATTATAGATTCAAAAACTGATAAAATAGAATCCGATTTAACTAAAGCAAACTTATTTAGAACTTTATTTATACCAATTAGCATTATCGCTGAATTAATAGATCTAAAAGATTTAGAATTTATACAATTTTTTAAAGAATTTGAATTAAATTATTTAATACCTATTGAAAACCTTAACTCTTTAACTCAAGAAAAATTAGTAAATTTCATAGTTAACTTAATATTAGATAATATTTTAAAATATTGGGTTATCTTTTATACAGGTAATAAAAAAGAAGTTAAAGCTTACTTAATAACAAGAGGTAAAACTGTTTTAGATGCTTCTTATAAGATTCATACAGAAATAGGCAAAAATTTTATTTCTGCTTTAGTTTGTAATATAAATGATTTAAAAGATTCTAAATTTCCTCTTTATCAAAACTATGGAAAAAGCTATATAGTTCAAGATCATGATTACCTATCTATCAAAACTAATAGCTAATTTTAAATAATAAAAAAATAGGAGGGGGTTTAAATGAAAATTACAATTCCTGCTGCTAATTGGAAAGCTAATTTAACTTTTAATCAAGCTATCAATTGGATACAATATATGGAAAATAATTTAACCAGAGTTATAACTGACAATATAAAATATATAAATATAATTGCTGCAGTACCTTATGTTTATATTAAACCTTTAAAAGATATATCTAAAATAGTTAAAATATATGCTCAAAATGTTTCTCATGTTTTAAAAGGAGCATATACTGGTGAAGTTACAATAGGAATGCTAAAATCCATAAATTGTGATGGAGTTATATTAGGTCATTCTGAAAGAAGAAATGTTTTTGGCGAAACCGATGAATTAATAAATAAAAAAGTTTTAATATGTCAAGATCATGATATGCCATTTATTTTATGTGTTGGAGAAAATTTAGAACAAAGACAAAAAGGCTTAGCTTATGAAGTAATTAAAAATCAAATAGATAAAGCTTTAAAAGGATTTAATAAATTTGAGTTAATGGTATTAGCATATGAACCAGTTTGGGCTATTGGTACTGGAGTACCCATGGAAATTAATGATATAAAAGAATCAGCTAATTTTATTATAAAATATTTAAGAGAAAATTATAAAGAAGTACCTGTTTTATATGGTGGCAGCGTTGAAGAAAATACTGCTTACTTTGCTACTTTCAATACTGGCTTATCTGGAGTTTTAGTAGGCTCTAAAAGCTTAGATCCTATTGAATTTGAAAGAATTATTACACTTACCTTTAGCGGAGTTAATAATATACAATTCGATAAAGAACATTTTTCAGGATAATATCTAAAAATTAAATATCCTATAAATTAAATTTAGAAATATAAAAAATAAACCTTTATGAATCAAAATCCGAATTCTAATTTTATTAAAGATTTAAAAAATATATTCTTAAAACTCTATTATTATTATCATTTTGATTTCTATAAAATCTATAAAATACTAGAAAATCAAAATTTAATATATTATCCATTTGATTTAAAAAAAATTTATGAAACTTTAAAAGAAGTTTATAATCAAATTGAATTAAAAAATAATAAAGAAAATACATATGAATTGGAAAAAATAAAAAGTAAAGTTAGGTTTTTTTGGGAAGATGATTTTTTAGATTATTTAATTTTGAATGATTATCCAGTAGGGATCTTATTTTATGAAGGTAATTATGAGCTTTTAAAAAAAAATTATAAAAAAATAGCAATAGTAGGTTCAAGAAAACCTGAAAATAAAACAATTAAATTCATTAACTCGTTTTTTGAAAAATATAGTGATCTATTAAAGAATTTTGTTATTGTTAGTGGATTAGCTGTTGGTATTGATTCTTTAGTACATAAATACTCTATTGATAACAATATAAATACTATAGCAGTTTTAGGTAATGGAATATTTTATTATTATCCTTCAGTTAATAAAGAGCTACAAATAAAAATATCTAAAAAAGGATTACTTTTATCAGAATATCCTGATAATATTAGTCCAAAAAAATATTATTTTCCTTATAGAAATAGAATAATCTCTTTAATTTCGGATATTGTTATAGTTTTTCAAGCTTCTGAAAAAAGTGGTAGCATAATAACTGGTAAGTATGCACTTGAATTTGGAAAAGAATTAATTGTCCCTTTTTTAGATTTTAATTATTCATTTGAAGGCTCTAAAAATCTTATTAACTCTGGAGGAAAATTAGTTTCTTCTATAGATGATCTAGCTCAAAATATAATAAAATCAATTGATTACAATTTAAATTATAATTTAAATAACTTTAAAGAAAATACAAATAATAATGAATTATTTAATCTAGATGGTGATAAAAATAGAGATATAAAAAATCAAAATTTAGAAGACTTGATTTTAAGTATTTTAAACGAACATGAAGAACTAAGTATAGATGAAATTGATCAAAAACTAAAAGAAAAAAACCAAATATTGGATATTACCTACTTAGTCTCCATTTTAACAAAACTAGAGATATTAGGTAAAATAGAAAGCAAATACGGTAGCATCTACAAAATAACTTAAATTCCTTACTTGATACTTTTTAATTTATTACTACATAATTATTTTTTTTTTGATTGATAAAAAAAATAATAAAATTTGTTTAATTTGTAATAGATTTAATTTTTCAGTAAAATACTTTATATTTTATATATAGTTTTTCAAATATTTTTAATTGATATAATTTCTTAATTAATATTAAAGATTCTTAAACTCATATTATCTTTATAACTCTAGATCCTATAGATAACAAAGAAAATAAAGAGAATAAAGAAAGTAAAACTATAAAAACAACAATTAAAAATAAAAAAATAAATCAAAAATAATCTAAATTATGATAAAAGTATTACCAACTAAGTAAAAACTAAATAAAAAATTCTGATAATATTTTGCAAAAATTGCCTAAAGTATAATCTAAATATATATAGTATTGATTTTGAAATAAGGTTTTATTATTATTTAGATTTTTAAGGGATTTGGATATGCATATGTGGTCCAGTTTTATAAGGGCTATCATATATGTATTCGTTATATACATCAAATCCTGCTTTTTTAGCTAATTCTTCTATTTTTTTAGATTCTTCAATAGTTAAAGGTTCAACTACAAAATCTATAGCTTTACCTTCGTAGTGCTTGCTACCTGGCATATGCTCTCCATCCATTCCTGAAGTTATTATTATTTGTCTATTAGGAAATTCTTGCTTTATCATTTCTTCTAATTTAAGGAATTTAGCAGCAACATCAGCTCTCATTTTAAATCCCCTAAAATCTATTATACTATCGCTTCTTATATTATTTAATGAATTCCCAAAAACTGGATTACTATTTGTATTTAAAATTTTTAATAAATCCTCTAAATTAGCTTGATTTTTAACATTATTTTGATTTTGATTTACTGATCTATTAAAAATTGATTCAAATTTATCATCTATTGATAACATTTTATCATTTATATTCTCAAATTTTTGATCAATAATGTTTATTTTATTTTCTATTTTATTAGATATCTCCCTCATAATTAATACCTCTCTTTTTTATTATTTACTTGATCCTAAAATGTAAAATAAATATTAAAATAATGTTAATTAATTGTTAATTTTTAAGTAAATTAGAAAAATTTATATAATTTTCTAAAAAATTTTAGAAGGATTTTTTTTATTTTTAAATAAAAATATTAAAACAAAGAGTTAAAAAAAAATATTATATATGTATTATGAGTTTAAAAGATATAAAAGGTAAAAATATAAAAATAGCAGCTTCAATAATAGCAGGGGATTTTTACAATATTGAAAATTTATTAAGACAAACCCAAGAAGCTAATATAGATTATTTACATTTAGATGTTATGGATGGTAATTTTGTACCAAATATAACTCTTAGCCCTTTAATAGTAAAAAAAATAAAAAATATAACAACATTACCAATAGATATCCATCTAATGGTTAATAATCCTGAAAATTATATAGAAAATATTATTGAAGATATAAATATTTTAAACTTTCATATAGAAACTGTAAAATTTCCCTTTAGATTTATTGAAAATATAAGAAATATTATATTTAATAAGAAATTAGATACTAAAATAGGAGTTGCTATAAATCCAATAACAGATATAGGTTTTTTAAAGTATTTAAAAGGTTATATAGATAATATTTTAGTTATGACAGTAGATCCCGGTTTCTCTGGACAAAAATTCATTGAAAATATGATAATTAAAATATCTTTAATAAAAGAAATAGTTAAGGATTGGGGTGATGTATTTATTAGTGTAGATGGAGGAGTAAATGATAAAAATATAGAAAAATTAATAAAAGCTGGAGCTAATTATATAGTTATTTCTTCTTTTCTATATAAAGGAAACATTATTAAAAATGTTGAAAAAATAAAAAGTATAATAAATAAATTTATAGATAATTAGGTAAGGGGGAGATTTTAATGCCTAAAAAAAACAAATTAACATCACAAGAAAATAATAGCAACGGAACTACTAAGAAAAAATCTAAAAAAGAAAAAGAAAATATTAATAATGAAACCGAAGAAAAAGAAACCTATAATTTAAATAATCAAAGCAATAAAAAAAATAAAGATAAACTTAAAGAAGATGAATTACAAGAAGAAGAAGAAGAAGAAAAAGATGAATTTAATTTAGATGATATAGAAGTAGAAGATCTTTACGATGTAGATTTAAATGATAATGATTTTGAAGATGAAGTAATAAATGATCAAGAAGAATACTTAGTTAGCGAAGATGACTTAATATTATGCCCCAATTGTGGAGAAATTATTGAAATAGAAAGATTAAAAAGATTAGAAGAATGCCCTAGTTGCGGCTTACCTATTACTGAATTTGAAAACTTTGAAGAATATTCCAAAATATATAAATCTTATGATGATGAAGATGAATGGTAATATTAAATAAAAAAGTCTAAGGAGATAATTAATTTATGACTTTAAGCACATCAATATTAATAATTGCTATTATTATACTAATTCCTTTAGTTTTTGTTACATTCGTTATTGTTAATTTTATAAATAATTTAAATTCAAAATTAGATAAACTAATAACTGTTGTTGATGAAACCAACAACACCTTAAGAAAAGTTCAAGAAATTTTAGAAAATTCTAAACCTATATTATACAATATAACAGAAGTCACATCTAATGTTAAAAAAATAACTAATAATGTAAATGATATAACGGAGGATGTCAATTTCGTTACTAAAAATATAAAATTATTAATAAATAATACTCAAAAAATAGCTTCTAATTCCTTGCTTTTTATAACAGAAACTATAAAAAGATTAATAAAATCTTCTGATAATAAAACAAAATCTGATACCACCAAAAATTAATAAAAAATTAATAAAAAATAAAAAAAATAATTAGTAAAAAATAAGAATAAACTAAAATATTTTAAAGGTATTTCTTTTATTGTGGTGAATTAATATAATAAAAAATAATTATTTTTATATCAATTGTGGAAGGGGAGTTAATAAATGAGAGAATATGTTTTCACTTCGGAATCTGTTACCGAAGGTCACCCTGATAAAGTAGCTGATAGAATCTCAGATTCTATATTAGATGCATACTTACAAGAAGATAGAAAAAATAATAGAAAATATAAAGAATTCTCACGAGTAGCAGTTGAAACTATAGTTTTTACAGGCGGCTGCCTTTTAGTAGGACAAGTTACTTCCAAATCTTTTATTAATATTCCTTTAATTGTTAGAAATACTATTAAAGAAATAGGTTATGATATTAGCTGGGGATATGATCCAGATTATATAGCAGTCATTACATCTATAGATCCTCAATCTCCTGATATCTCAATAGGTGTAGAAAAACCAATAGAAATAAGAAATAAAGAATACACAGAAAATGATAATTATCATTTTGGAGCGGGAGATCAAGGAATGATGTTTGGTTTTGCTTGTGATGAAACAGAACAACTAATGCCAGCTCCTATTTTATTAGCTCATAGATTAGCTTATAAACTTGCATTAGTTAGAAAACAAAAGATATTAGATTATTTAGGTCCTGATGGTAAAACACAAGTAAGTATTTATTACCAAAATGATAAACCTACTTTTTTAAAAGACTTAGTTTTATCTACTCAACATAAAGAAGGTATTTCTCATAAAAAATTATTTAATGATATTCTATCTACTGTTATTGAACCAGTATTAAATGAATTTATTCAAGAAAATAGATTGAATAAGAATTTTTTTGATAAAGATAAAACTAAAATTCATATAAATCCTACTGGTAGGTTTGTAATAGGTGGTCCTAGAGCAGATAGCGGTTTAACAGGTAGAAAAGTTATAGTAGATACTTATGGAGGATATGCTCATGGTGGAGGTTCTTTTTCTGGTAAAGATCCTACTAAAGTAGATAGAAGTGGAGCTTACATGGCTAGATATATTGCAAAAAATATTGTAAAAGCTAATTTAGCTAAAAAAGTTGAAGTTCAATTAGCTTACGTTATAGGAGAAGAAAATCCAGTATCTATCTACATTAATACCTTCAATACTTCTAAAGTAGATGAAATTAAAATAGTACAAGCTATTAAAGAATTATGTGATCTAACTCCCGGAGGTATTATCAAAAACTTTGATCTATTTAATGTTAAATATACTCCACTATCTTCCTATGGTCATTTTGGAAGAAAAGATTTAGACCTAAGCTGGGAAAAAACAGATTTAAGTGAAAAATTAAAAGATTTTTTTAGTATAAAAAATAGCGTTTAATTTTATATGCTATGAGAAATTTATTAGTAGAAATTGGAGTAGAAGATTTACCTGCAAGTCAATGTAAAGATATTTATAACCAAATGTTAGATTTTGTTCCTAAGTTATTAAGTAGTTACAGATTAATTTATCAAGATATTGATTATATATTAACAAATAGAAGAATAGGATTTATTTTAAATAATGTTAAGGAATATCAAGAGAAAACCTTTATTGAGAAAAAAGGACCACCTGTTAATAGAGCTTTTGATATAAATGGGAATATTACAAATGAATTAATTGGATTTTTAAAAAGTATAGGTATAGATATTGATTATAAAAATAAAGAATTAATTTTAAAAGAAATAGAAGGAATAGAAATAAAAAAAATTGGAGATAAAGAATATATTTTCTATAAATCAGAACAAGAATCAAAAAATATTAAAGAAATTTTACCTGAATTAATTAATAAATTTATTTTTAGTTTCAGATTTGAAAAATCAATGTATTGGTATGATAAAAAAATTAAATTTATAAGACCTATTAGATGGATATTAATCTTATTAGATAATGAATTAGTAGAATTTAATATACTAAATTTAAAAACTACTAATATTACTTATGGGCATAGAATATTTAATAATAAAGCTTTAAGAGTAAGAGATGTAAATAAATATACTGAAATATTAAGAGAAGCTGGAGTTATTGTATTTCCTTATGAAAGAAAAAATATTATTTTAGATAGCATAAACAAATATGAATTAAAAAATGAAGTTCAATCTGTTATAAATAATGACTTTCTAGATTTACTGGTTTATATGTATGAGTATCCTGTTTTAGTAGATAGTAGTTTTGATGAAAATTATTTAGAATTACCTGATGAAATTATACTCAATGTTATAATTAATCAACAAAAATTTATCCCACTTAAAAAAGAAAACAATATTATTAACTCATTTTTAGTATTTAAAGAAGGCTTTGTAGAAGATAAAGAAATATTAAGTTATAATTACAAAAAAGTAGTAGAAGCAAGATTTAGAGATTCTTTATATTTACTTGAAGAAGACGAAAAAATTCCATTAGCTTCTAGAGTACCTAAATTAAAAAATATTTCATTTTACGAAAAACTCGGAACTTTATATGATAAAACAATAAGAATAAAAAATATCGCTATTTATATTTCTGATTTATTAATAAATGATAGTAAAATTAAAGATTACATAATAAAAGCTGCACATTTATGTAAAGCTGATAGAGATACTAAAATAGTATTTGAATTCCCTAATTTACAAGGAGTTATTGGTAGATATATTGCTTTAAAACAAGGTGAAGAATCTATAGTAGCTAATGCTATATATGAACATTATTTACCAGATTCATTAGAAAATCCTAAATATCCCTCAGATTACCCAGGTATCATTATCGGAATAGCTGATAGAGCCGATACTATTGTTTCATTTTATTCTATCGGATTTAAAGTATCTGGATCTAAAGATCCGTTTGCTCTTAAAAGAACTTTTGCTCAACTTATTTTATTACTACATAATTTCAGATTACCCCTAAATTTAGAAAAAATTTTTAAATTTACCTATAATTTATTAAAAGATAAAAATTATTCAGATAAAATAGAAGTAACTGTTCCTTTTAGCACTATTATAAAAGATTTAAAAGAATTTTTCTTTAATAGAGTAGAAGAAAATTTAAAATTAGAAAATTATAAATATGATTATATTAGAAGTATTTTACATATCTTATTTTATAACTATAAACAAGGTATTGAAATTCTTGATTTTATTGTTAACATTGATTTTGAAGTCCTTAAAAATGTTTCACTTCTTTCTAAAAGATTAAAAAATATTATATTTAATGACTATTTTAAAAATGTTGAAAATAAAGAAGAATCTATTTTTAAATATCTATATAAAAAATATAATAATATAGATATAATAGATTACCCTGAAGAATTAGATTTTATTAAAATAAATAAGCAATTATTTGATAATCAATCTGAATTTGATTTAATTAATTTTATTGAAAATAATAAAGAATCATACTTAGAAAATATAAATAAATCAGATTATCAAAAATCATTTGAATTTATTAAAGAGTTAGCCAAATTTGTTGATAACTATTTTAATAATGTTATGATAATGGTTGAAAATAAAGAAAAAAGATTAAATAGAATTTTAACTCTTTATAATGCATTTTTATTAACCTTAAAGTTCGCTGATTTCTCTCAATTAACCTTATAGTATTTATGAATTTAATTTTTATATTACCCGTTTATAATTCTGAAAATATTATTGAAAAATCTTTGTCTGATTTGATAACTTATTTAGTTAATCTTTGTAATTTACATAATGATGTTTTTTTTTTATATTTATTGTTAATGATGGAAGTACAGATAAAACTTTACAAAATTTAAAACTATTTTTAAAAAAATATTATAAAAATATTACTAATAATAAAGGATTTATTTATTATTTTAGTTATACTAAAAATATGGGAGTAGGATATGCTATAAAATTCGCTTTAAATAAATTAAAAAATATTTATAATAAATCTAAGTTTAATAATAAAAAAAACTTATTCTTTATAATGGATTTTGATTTACCTTTTGAGCTATCCATTATCAATGAATCAATAACTAAACTAAATAACTTTGATTTAGTTAATTTAGACAGAACTAAATCCAAAGAATCCTATAATGTGTCCCTTTTTAGAAAAATTTTACATAAAGGTCTAATTTACTTAATTAAAATATTATTTATTGATATTTTATTTAAAATTAATGACTTTGTAGGAGGATTTAAAGCTTTTAATGATAAACTATTTTATTTTATAAAAGATAAAAAATTTATCTCCAATACTTCGTTAATCCAATTAGAAATTCTAATTTTTGCAGTTTTAAATAATTTTAAAATAGATAATGTATATCCTATATTTAATAAAGAAACTGAAAAATTTTCAACATTTAATTTTATTAAAACCATAAAGTTCATTTTAAAAATATTGTATGAACTTATTTTTATAAGAATTAATATAAACAAATATAAAAATTAAATAATAGTTAAGTAATTTTTTATAATGTGTTACGAATTATGTAAAGAAGAGAAAGTAGTTTTAAAAGATAAAGAATTTACTTTAAGTTCATTAGCAATAAATGATACTAAATATTTAAAAGATTTTCTAAATTCATTAATTGAAGAAAATGCTCCAATTATCAAAAATCAAAAATTAAATATATTTCAAGAAAGAAAATGGTTAAAAAATAAGATATTAAGTATAAATAATAAAAAAACCTATTTCTTAGTAGCATTTTATCAAAACAAAGTAGCAGGAACTATAGAAGTTATTAAATATTTTAATAGAATGTCTCATTTAGCTTCATTAGGAATAGCAGTATCTAAAGATTTTATAAATTTATGCCTTGGAAAATTCTTAATTAATAAAATTATAAGCATATGTAAAGAATATAAAGATATAAAAAGCTTAATCTTAGAAGTATTTCAAAATAATTCTATTGAAATAAATTTATATAAAAAAATCGGATTTAAAGAAGTAACTAGGTTACCTAAAAGAGCTTACTATAAAAATCAATATATCGATATTATTATAATGGATTACTATTTATGAAAAGATTATTTTATTTGATTTTAATTTATATTTTTATATTATTTTTAAGTATAAATTCTTGTAATCTAAATTTAAAACCATATTTAAAAATAGGATTACTAAGTGATAATATAAACCTTAATTATATAGATGAGCCTAATTTTTTAGCATTAAATATCTTTAATTTAATTTGTCCATCTTTATTTTATTATGATAATAATTATTTACCTAAATCTAAAATTCTAAAAGATATCCCTTCCTTAGATAATCAAAAATTTTATTCTATTAAAAATCAAAATTCTCTAAAAACAGTTATAATTATTAACAAAAATGACTTAAAAGATAGTTTAGATTTAATTACATTAAATGATATTCTACAAACCCCTTCTGTATTTTCAATAGATGTATTATCTAAAAAATGGATATATAAGCAAAACTTTGTTATAAATAGAATGACTATTTTCCAAGATACATTAAATATTGAATACAATGATGCATACTCCCTACCTTATTTTCCATATCCTACTATCATAATTACTAAATATTTATCTGATTACCAAAATCAAATACTAGATTTTATTTATAAAGATAAGCTTAATTTTAATTTCTTAGTTCCATATTCCTCAAATTCTAAAAATAAAGAATTTTACGAATTAAAAGATATTAAATCAAGTGATTATAAAAATGTATTCACAATATATAATCCTAAGAATAAGAAATTAATAGAGTTTAGTGGTTATAATAACTTTGAAAAACTTAATAAAGAAATCGATAATTTAGATTTAGTTAAAGTAGATCTTAAAATTGTTAATTTAATAAAAAAACCTAAGGATTTTGAAATAAAAATTTTGCCTAATGAAAACATATTTTTCATTATATTTAACCCAAATTTAAATATGCAAGATAGAAAAAATATATATTATTTTTTAAGAAAAAATCTAACTAACAAGCTTCCCTCTAATTATATGCTTTACTCATATTATTTACTTTATAATCATTTTGCTTTATATGATACTAATATTGAACAAAATTTAAATAAAAATCTAAATCTTAAAATCTCTAAAAATATATTAAAAGGAATAATAATATATAGAAACTTTAATGAAAAAATTATTGCTAATTTGATAACTGATACTTTAAAAAATGAATTTAATTTTGATTCTGTTTTATTTAATTTATCTGAAGAAACTAATAATTTCTCAATTGAAAACTATTACAATATAAATAAATATGATTTCATTATTTTTCCCGTTAATATAAAACCCTATTTTAATTATTTAAAAATTTACAGTAGTCAAGGGATTTATAATTTTTATAAAATTAATATAGATGATGAATTAGTTAATAAAATAATGGAAGGTTATTCTTATAACCAAAAGGAATATTTAATTGATTTACAAAAAGAATTAACTAATACTTTTTATATTGTACCCATCTTAATAGATACCAAAGCTTATATAATAAACCCTAATTTCTATAAAAAAGCAAAATTATTTTCTTCTGATTATATTGAAATATACTAAAATTATTATACGTTTCAATTTCCTTATACTTAGGTAGGCTAAAACCCTTAAACATTATATATATGTTTCTATA
>JBMFOW010000029.1:0-14899 GCA_049969455.1 bacterium
ACCTATCCTACCATACACTAAGACAGCGGAGCTACTTTTTATTATTATACACTTAACCCTGTTAAATCTCAAGGACTTTTGAATTGCTTACCTTCTGCTCTCTGTATCCTCGTATTACAGATACAAGGTTTTAGAGAACGGTTTTTCTATTAAAAGTATTAGGTGAATCTTGATAAGTCTAAATATTATAATATCCTTCATTAATTAGTATATTTTTAATTTTATTTACATCTTTATCATTTGTATTTAGTAATTTATACATAATATATCACCCTTAAATTAATTATTTTTTATTTATTTATTCAATATATTTAGAATTTTAATAAAAATAATAAAATCAATTTAATAAGATCAAATTAAAGATTTAAAATAAGATAAATTTTTTGTTAAGCATAAAATGTTTTATTAAAAGATATGAGAAAAGATTGCCGAGGCCCAGAGTCGAACTGGGGACACAAGGATTTTCAGTCCTCTGCTCTACCTCCTGAGCTACCTCGGCTTATTTCTTTTATTCTACATATTTTTCTTTTTCCCTTTTTAAATTTATATTCTTAAATTATATTCTATTTTTTATTTTATTTTTTTAATTTTATATTATTTAAATAATTTTTGACTACTTGTTTATCACTAAAAAATATTCTTTTATTTTTTATAATTTGATAATTTTCATGTCCTTTACCTGCAATTAATAAAATATCATTCAATTTCATATTATTTAAAGCTTTAATAATAGCCTTTTCTCTATCGGGTTCTACTATAACCTTATCTTTATTTTTTACCCCTTTTAAAATATCGTTAATAATTTCTAAGGGATCTTCATCTCTCGGATTATCAGAAGTAATAATAACCTTATCAGCTAATAAAGAAACAATATTACCCATAATAGGTCTCTTAGATTTATCCCTATTACCCCCTGCACCAAAAACTACATACAAATCCCCTAAATTTAAACTCCTTTTATATTCAATTAAAACTTTAATAACATTTTCTAAAGCATCAGGAGTATGAGCATAATCAACAAATACTATTGGTTCTTTACTAACTAATTCTAATCTACCTTCTAAAAAATTAATATTATTTATATAATCTCTAAAAAAATCAATATAATCCACTTTAAAAATCTCTTTGTTCATTATATAAAAATTAATAAAAGCAATCGCTAAATTATTAACATTAAAAAAACCAATTAAATTAGTAGAAAAATCTAAATCTCTTTTTTTATTAATTTCAATTAATTCATCATCTTTATAAATATTTAAAATAAAATTAGTTTTATTTATTTCAAATTGATAATCTTTAATAAAATAAGTAAAAACATTAGTTTTACTTGATTCTTTCAATTGATTATATAAAATTTTTCCATAATCATTATAATAACTATTAACAACTATAAAATCATTTTTATATTCAAAAAACAATTTCTTTTTAGCATTAAAATAGTTTTCCATGGTTCTATGATAATCTAAATGGTCAACTGTTAAATTAGTAAAAGAAGAAATTTTAAAATTTAATCCAGCAGGTCTATTTTGATCTAAAGAATGAGAGGAAACTTCCATAAAAATATTTTTAATTTTATTAACATTAGATAGGTAAAGTAAATAATAAATCAAAGAAGTATCAGGAGTAGTTAATAAAGAATTATCAACATCATATTTGGATAAAACCTCACTACCTACGCAATACTTAACTGTTCCAACTAATGAAGATTTAAATAAATCATTATAATTAGATAAATAATCACATAAATGATACAAAATAGTAGTTATAGAAGTCTTACCATTAGTTCCTGTTATACCATATATATTTAAATTATTAAAATCTAGATCATAAAAAAATTTCAAAAAGGAATCTATTTCTAAATCACTTATAGCTAAAAATTTTATTTCATATTTATTAATTTCATTTATAAAATCATAACCTAATTTATTTAAGATTTCAAGATAAATATCTTTATTAACAACAATGACAACAGGTTTATAATTTAAAATAAAAGTAAAAATTTCATCTTTATAAAAGATAAACGGATTTTTAGAAACATTAGAAAATATTAAACCTATATTAAAATTTTTTTCCTTAAAATAGCTTTTTAAATAATTAATATCTTTAGTATTAGATAAAAACGAATTAACATTAACATCTTTACAATCATTTTCAAAATTTTGGAATATAATTTGATTATTAAAATAATTTTTTATTTGTTCTAAATTTTTCATATTATCATTTATTTATTATAAAAAAACTTTAATTTAATACCAATTTTTTCTAAATTAATTTTAAAAATTTCAAAAATATTATTAGACTTATCAAAAGCTAAATCAATAATTTTATTAAGTAAATCTTTATCAATGGGATTTTTTTCAGCACTAAACTGTAATTCATTAATTTGTTTTTTATTATTTACGACAATATTAATATCACAATCAGCAGAACTATCTTCTATATAATCTGGATCAATAAAAATTTCATTATTAAATACAACAAAACTCATAGCAGCAATTAATTCTTTAATAGGATTTTCTTTAATAATACTTTCAGAAATTAGTTTTTCAAAAGCAATAATTAAAGCTAAGAAAGCAGCATTAACAGCTAAAACCCTAGTTCCACCATCAGCTTGTAAAACATCAACATCAACTATTAAAGATAAATTAGGAATTTTATATAAATCAACAGCACTCCTTAAAGATCTTGATATAAATCTTTTTATTTCTAAAGCTCTAGGATTAATAATATTATTATTCCTATTAACAGTAGCTCCTGGTAATAATCTATATTCAGCAGTAATCCATCCATGATTATAATTCTTACAAAAATCCGGTAAATTATCCAATAAATTAACACTAACTAAAACAATAGTATTTCCAGCTTTAGCTAAAACTGAACTATATGGATTAACTAAATAATTAGGAATAAATTCAATCCTTCTTAAATCTAAATTATTCCTTCCATCAAATCTATTATACATAACTAATTCTTGTAATCATCTTTATAATTTTCTTTATAATCTTCATCAATATAAATTGTTTCATTATCATAATTTTTATAGTAATAATCTAAATCCTCTGTATTCTGTGTATCTTTTTCTTTATTATAATTATCTATTGTATTATGATAATCCTCTAAGTTTTCATAATCTTGTACTTCAAATTCTTCAATATTTTCAATATTTTCATAGTCATAATTTTCATAGTTATGTTCTTCTGTTTTTTGTAAATCTTGGAATTCATCAAATTCTTCAAAATATTCTATATTATCATCCTGATTATAAACTTCATTAAAATTATTAAAAGAAAACATACTAAAATCATCAAAATCGATATTATAATCCATTAACTCAGAAATATAACTAAAATAAGGAGTATCAGATTCTTCTTTAACAATCCCTACTTCCTTTTTTAAATATAAATTATAATTAGATTTCCCTAATTTATTTTCTTCTATATATGCAATTTTAAAAACTCCTTGTTCAACAAATCCTTTAGATTCAAATCTTATTTTAGAAGGTATTATCCCAGCTTTACCTTCCCAACTCCACCAAGATAAACTATCAAAATTAGTAGGTAAAAAACTAACTAACGGATCATAAACTATAAGATTATCTTCTAATTTCCTTGCATATAAAAATAAACCTTCGTTATTAACAATATAAGATTCTTTTTTTAATTCCTCATCATCTAAATAATATCCCAAAATATATATTATTTTATCATCAAATGGGATTTTTTCTTCAATCACAACTTTAACAATAGAATATTCATTTTCATTGAATTTTTCATAAAGTTTATAAATCCATAAGTTATTTACTTTTAAAGGAAAAAATCTCAAAAAAAAAGGAACAAACATAATTTTTTATATAAAATTAAAATAATTTCCTATAAAAACAATTTTTATCATTATATACTATTTTTTATGACTATATATTATTGTCCATTTTTTTCTTCAATAACATTAACTTTAACAGGTTCTTTTTTATGTATTTCAAAAACGACTTTATCATCTTTAACAGTAGCATATATATAAGCATTATCAAATACGTTATTTTTTATCATTTCTTCAGCTAATGGTTCCTCAAGTAATGATATAATACTTCTTCTTAAAGGTCTTGCACCATAAGAAGGATTATAACCGTGTTTTACTATTAATTCTCTTACTTTATCATCTATTTCTAATTTTATATTCCTACTTTCTAATTCTTTTAATAAAGGTTTTAATAAAATATTAACAATATTTTTTAAATCCTCAAAAGAAAGCATCCTAAATACTAAAATATCATCTATTCTATTAAGTAATTCTGGTCTAAACATTTTTTTAACTTCTTCCATTACTCTATTTTTCATTTTTTGATAAAGTTTTTCAGGATCTTCTTCTTTTTTCTCAGCTCTTAACCCTAATTCCCTTGTGGCAATAGTTTCATGGGTACCAACATTAGAAGTCATTATTATAATAGTATTTTTAAAATCAACAGTTCTCCCTTGACTATCTGTTAATCTTCCATCTTCAAATAATTGTAATAATATATTAAATACATCAGGATGTGCTTTTTCTATTTCATCAAATAAAACAACACTAAATGGTCTTCTTCTAACTTTTTCAGTTAATTGTCCACCTTCTTCATAACCTACATAACCTGGTGGAGCTCCTATTAGTCTAGTTACTGCAAATTTTTCCATGTATTCAGACATATCTATTCTTATTAATGCATCTTCAGTACCAAATAAAAATTCAGCCAAAGCTTTTGCTGTTTCTGTTTTACCAACACCAGTTGGTCCTAAAAACATAAATACTCCAACAGGCCTTTTTGGATCTTTAATACCAGCTCTAGCTCTTCTAACACTTTTTGAAATTCTATTTAATACTTCATCTTGTCCTACAAGACGTTCTTTAAGGTATTCTTCCATTTTTATTAATTTTTCACTTTCACTTTGAGTTAATCTAGTAACAGGTATTCCTGTCCAAGCAGATACAATTTCAGCAATATCCTCTTCTTTAACAACAGTTTCCTCATTATCAGGATTAGCTATCTTCATCCTCCAATTTAATTCTATTTCTTCTTTTTGAAGCCTTAGTTTTTCTTCTTCTTTTTTCAGTTTTCTTGCTTGTTCAAAATCCTCAGAATGAGAATAATATTCTTTTTCTCTTTGAATTTCTTTTAATCTATTTTCGATTTCAATTAGTTCTTGAGGAGGTTGATATAATTTTAATCTTAATTTAGCAGCAGCTTCGTCAATTAAATCAATAGCTTTATCAGGTAGGTATCTGTCACTAATATATCTATAAGATAATTTAGCTGCAGTTTCTATTGCTTCATCTGAAATCTTAACCTTATGATGAGCTTCATACCTATCCCTTAATCCCTTTAGTATTTCAATAGTATCTTCAATAGAGGGTTCTTCAACAATAACAGCTTGGAATCTTCTTTCTAAAGCTGCATCTTTTTCAACGTATTTTCTATATTCATTAATAGTAGTAGCACCAATAGTTTGTATTTCTCCACGTGCTAATGCAGGTTTAAGAATATTAGAAGCATCTATAGCACCTTCAGCTGCACCTGCTCCTATAATTGTATGTAATTCATCTATAAACAAAATAATACTCCCAGCTGCTTCTTTTATTTCTTCCATAACTCTTTTCATTCTTTCTTCAAATTCTCCCCTATATTTAGTACCAGCAACTAAACCTGGTAAATCCATTGCAACAACTCTTTTACCTCTTAGTAAATCAGGTACCTCATTTTTAACTATTTTTTGAGCTAAACCTTCTACTATTGCAGTTTTACCAACTCCAGGTTCCCCTATTAATACTGGATTATTTTTTGTTCTTCTTGATAATATTTGAATAACTCTTTGAATTTCTTTATTTCTACCTATTACAGGATCTAATTTTCCTTCTTTTGCTAATTTAGTTAAATCTCTTCCATACATATCCAAAGTTGGGGTTTTTATTTCATGTTCTTTTTGTCTTTTAACAAAATCGAATCCCATTATTCTAACTATTTCTTCTTTTAAATTATTAACATTAATACCCAATTTTTGAAGTATTCTATATCCTACACCACCAGTTTCATTTAAAACACCTAATAAAATATGTTCAGGACCAATATAATTATGATTCATAGATCTTGCTTCATCAAATGCATTTTCTATTGCTTTTTTAGCTCTTGGTGAAAATTCTAATTCTACTGTCTTTGAGACTGTAGTTGAAGATTTACCTAAAAAATTTTCTATTTCTTTTTTTATTCTTTGATAAGTTATCTGATACTTTTGAAGTACCTTAGCTGCTATACTTTCTCCTTCAACAACAATACCTAATAATAAATGCTCAGTACCTACATGAGTAGCTCCTAAGCTTCTTGCTTCATCTTGAGCATAGATTATAACTTTCTTAGCTCTCTCAGTAAAGGTTTCCCACATATCTTTAGATCCCCCTTATTAAATTTATACTTACTTAAATTTATATTTTAGCATATAATTTTAAGCATAAACAAAGCCTTAGTTATATTATTTTAATTATTTTTAGAAAGATTACCTATTAGCTTCCAATCAACATCTTTAATATTAATATTTTCTTCTTCTTCAACAGTACCTTCAAATATATTTTTTTGTTCTTCTTGAATTTTCTTTTTTAAATAACTTTCAGGTTTAATATCTATTTTCCATTTTGTAATAGAAGCAGCTAACTTAGCATTAGTTCCTTCTTTACCTATAGTTTGAGATAATTGTTCATCAGGTACAACTATTTTAGCTATTTTATTATTAGTATCTAATTCTATATTTAAAATTCTAACATTACCTAAGGATCTAATAATTAGGGTTTTAGGATCATCAGAATAAACAATAATATCTATTTTTTCACCATTTAATTCATTAATAATAGGTTGAATCCTATAATTTTTAGGCCCTAAAATAGTGGAAATAGGATCTAAAGAAGGAATTTTAGATTTAACTAATACTTTGGTTTTATATCCTGCATGTCTTGCTATATCAAGTATTTCAATATTACCTTCAGCTATTTCGTTGTATTCTTTTTCTAATAATCTTTTAACAAGTAAAGGACTTTTTCTACTAAGAATCCCTAAAACAGTACCTTTTTCATTATTAATATTAATTACTAAAAATTTCATTTTTTTTCCAACAAAATAACCTTCACCCTTAGTTTGCAGATTAGGTGGTAAAATTCCAATAGATTTCTCAAATTCTACTAAAACGAATCCTTTCTCGTCTCTTTTCCTTATGGTTCCTTGGAATATATCTTTTAAATGAGATTGTAATTCTTCCAATGATAGTTTAGTTTCTAATTCTCTAATTTTTTGTACTAATAATTGTTTAGCGATAAGTGCTTCGGTTCTTCCAAAATCATCTTCATCTATTTCAACAAAAATCTTTTCACCCTCTTTTACTTCTTTATTAATTTTTAATGCTTTTTTAAGAGAAATTTTCAAAGGATTATTTTCTGGATCTTTAACTACTTCTTTTTGTATTAGAATTTTTATATTATCCTTAGAAATAAGGATTTGAACTTCAGGGGTTGTTTTATACTTTTTTTTATAAGAATTAGAAATAGTTTCTCTTAAAATTTCTATTAATTTTTCTTGAGGAATCCCTTTTTCATAAGCTAACTGCCTTATTGCACTTAATAATGCAGTAGTTTGCATTTTATTTTCCCCCTTAAAAATTTTTAAAAATCTATTTATTTATTTTAATCCCTTTGGATTGTACTTCTAAGTAGTATCTTTCTTTTATTAAGTCTAATTCATCCAAATATTTTTCTATTTTTTTACTAAACATTTCACAATCTTTAATAGATGTTCCACCTTCTCTTGATATAGTTATTAACAAAACTTTATTTTTATTTCTTTTAAAATATTTAATATCCCATAAGTTTAGATTTAATTCATTTGCTATTTCTTT
Source organism: bacterium (assembly GCA_049969455.1). Lineage (GTDB taxonomy): Bacteria > DRYD01 > DRYD01 > DRYD01 > DRYD01 > CAKZQG01. The sequence continues at coordinate 7,905 of JBMFOW010000029.1, forward strand.
AGCTTTTGGGTATATTTTTTCTATAATATCTTTTTCCATAAGTTTTTAAAATAAAAATAATAATTTTTACTATATATAATATTCTAAAAAAAAAAGAATTAACCTTTAAATCCAATAAAATAGTTATATATTCTTAAAAAATGATTAACAATTTATTATACAATTAAAGTTGAATTTAAAAATAAATTATAAATTTCTATTTAAAGTTTCTTTGAAAAATTCTTAAAATTACACGATTATGTTAAAATAACTACTATATTAGTCTTAGATGTGATTTATTTTTATATATTTTTATACTTTCTTAAAAAGTATTAGAATTTCTATTTTTACTAAAAATCTTTTTCTTTTAAGGAAACTGAAACATCTATTTCAAAGTATCTATTCCAAGGTAAATCAATAGATTGTATTTTTATATCCTTAATATTAAATGAATTTAAAATTTTTAAAAAAGCTTCTTTTATTTTAATTACATCCCAACTATTTTTTTTGGCAAAATATCTAATAAAGCTTTGATAAACTCCTTCCAAAAACCTACTTAAAACAAATTCTTTTAACTCTTTAGTATCTTGAATATTAAATATTTTATATAATATAAAAAAACTCAAAGTGCTACCTAAACTATTAGCTAAAGTATTCCAACTAAAATATAATTTTAAATCAATTAATAATTTATGATTAAAAAGAAAAAAAGATAGTAATTCTAAAGAAGGTCCATTTGAATATTCTATATCACATAAAAATTTAACATTTTTTAATATATCATATTTTAAAATATCATAACTAATAGCATCTTTAAAATAAATTATAAAATATTTTAAAAAATCTTCAAAAGAAATCTCATTGGATAAAATATAAAATTTTTCTTTAAATTTATCTAAAAGATCAAAAATCTGTTTAATTGATTCCTTTTGGTAACAATAATTATTATTAAATAAATTAATAAACAAATAATCTTGTAAATTATTTTTTTTAAGTGTTATTTCCTTTAAGTTATCTATAAAATTAAAATTAATATAATTTTTAAAAAAATTAGAATAAATTTTGAGAATTTCTTTTAGAGATTTTCCTTCATATCTACCAACTTTTTTATCAATTTTATTATTAAAAAAAATATTAATTTCTAAATTCTTAATATTAAATATATTTAAAAAAGCTTTAGCAAATAAAATTAAATGAATCTCATCTAACCCAATAAAAAAATAAACTTTATTAAAAATATCTTTAATTTTTTTCTTTAAGTAATTTTTAAAAAAATCTAATTCCAAAAAATTAAGTGCTTTCTTTTGAGAATCATCTAATGATATTACTAACTCAAAATTAGATAAATTATACCTTTTTTTTAAAAAATATAATCTATTTAATAAAAATTTTATCAAATTAAATTTATTTTTTCTAGTAATTAAGGAATTTTTAAGTACTTTATAATACATTTTATAATAATTTAAATTAGATTTTTTTATTAGATTTTTTAATAATTTTAAGATTTCATTAAACTTTTTATATTGATAATTCTTAAAAATGTTTCTTATTCTTTTAGATAATTTAAAATTGATTTCAATTATTTTATTATAATCTATAATTTTTTCATAATCTGCGTTATTTAAATTTTGATTTTTAGTATTTTCTAAGTTTAAGATAATCCTAGGAATAGATATATAAAAATAAAAATAGCTACTTTTTTTTGATTTAATAAAATCTATTAATCCATTAATTTTTTTTTGATAATTTTTAGTAGAATCAATAGATCTACTATTAACTAAATCCCCAAAAAGTAAGGCATCTAAAGATAGAATATAAACATTACAAGAATTAGAAACATCTAACTTACTTTTAGATATTAAATTATTAAAATTAAAATCCCAATAAAAATCAATATTAAATTGTTCTTTTTGTTTATTTTGTTCTTCTTGTTTATAAAGTATATTAAAAAATTCTAATATATATTTATAACTACAGGGTCTGTTATCTAAAGGTAGGAAAAAAATATTTATAAAATTATTTTTTTCTAAATTACTTAACATTTACATTTGTATATATTTTATTAAGAAAATCTAAGATATTTAATAATCTTATAGATTTATAATAAATGTTAGAATTTCTGGACATATCGTGATTGGTATCTATAGGAAATCTTAGAAATTTAATTATTTTATTATTTTTGTTATTAATTTTTAGTAAAGTATATAGTTCTTCAGCTTGAGAAATAGGGCATCTATAATCTCCTTCACTATGAATTATTAAAACATTAGTATCAATATTTTGATAATATTTAATAGGGGAAAACTCAAGTAAATCAAAGATAGTATTTACCTTAAAATAAGGAAGCCAAAATAATGGGAAATCAGTAGTTGAGATAAAACTAAGTAAATTATATACTCCTCTTTCACATATAGCACCTTTAAAAATATTAAATTTAGAAATTAAAGCAGCAGACATATATCCTCCATAACTACCACCAGCAACTACTAATTCTTTTACATTAACTTTACTCTTTATAGAATCTATGATATTTTTAATGTGATTTAGATCTTCATTCATCCATTTTCCTACAATACAATTAGAAAAATCTAAACCATAACCCACACTACCTTTAGGATTACTAAAAAATACCCTATAACCACTATTAGCTAAAATAAAAAATTCTAAAAAAGTGGAATTTCCATAAGCTGCATGAGGACCACCATGAATATAAAAAATATCTCCTTTTATTTCTTGATTATTCTTATTATAAATTAACCAAGCATCAGCCCCATCTGTTTTATAACTTAAAACATTATCTATATTTACTCCTTCTATTTCTTTTAATAATTCTTCATTAAAATTAGTTATTTTCTTTATATTTTTTGAATTTAAATTAATTTCAAAAATTTCTGGTAAATGATTAATAATCTGATCCTTATTAAAATAATTAACTCCTACTAAATATATTTTATCTTCTTTTATAGAATAATCTAATATATCTCCTTTAAAGTAATTATCAAAAGAAACTAAAGTTTTATTATCAACATCAACTAAATTAATAAAAACATTAGCAAGTTTAGTTTGAATAAAAGCTATATTATTTTTAGATATCCATTTATAATTTTTTAAACTAAATAATGGTATATCTCTTAGTAAATAATTACCTATTAATATATCTTCATTAGTAATTTTATCAAATTTTTTGGTTTCATAGGAATTACCATTAAAAACAATTTCAATTGAATATAAAGAATAATATTTAGGTTCAAAAATTTCTTTTGTAATTAATTCATTTTTATTTCTTTTAAAAAATTCTAAAAATGAATGAGGATTATTAACAGTTTCTTTTAATATTTTTAGATTATTTTTATCTTTAATTTCATAACCTAAAAAAGCCAATTTATTATTATTATAATAAAATCTTTGTAAATCAAATTTAAATCCATCAAAAGTTTCTATTTTATAGATTTTATCTTGTTCATAATTATAAAAATATAACTCATTGAATAAATCAATAGGTAAATTTTTAAAATCTAAGTTAGCAATAAATAAGATATCTTCTTTATTAGTATTTTCATTATAAATAATTTCAAAACTATTAACAATAAAATTAAATTCTTTTATAAAAATTGCATTTTTACTGAAGTCCTTAATAAATAATATATCATAAGAATCTAAATAAGAATAAGAATCATCTCTATAAAAAATATCTTCTATTAACCTATATTGATTCAAATTATTTTCTTGTAATTTAAATTTAGATTTAGTTAAAGATTTTCTTAAAATCAAAAATAATTTATTATTAAGAAATTTATAATCAATTAAATTAATATTAAATTCATTGAATTGAGTTAAATTAAAATTTTCTTTAATTTGTTTATCATTTATTAATAAAATAGGTTCAAAAGGTAATTGTAAATCAAAGTAAAAAATACCCCAATTTAAATCTTTTTCTTTTAAATGTTTTAAATCTCTTACAAAAAATAGTTTATTTTCTATTGCCTTTAAATTCTTATCAATAGAATTGAAAGTAATCTTTTTGATATTATTTTCAAAGTATGTATAAATTTCTTTAAAATAGTTAATATCATTTTGGTTAAGAATGTACCTATCAACTGTAAAAAATAGATATAATTTATTTTTAAATTCAATTAAATTTAAATCTGATATATTATGTAATTTTTGATAAAAATTTAATAGGTAAAGAAAAAGATTGTTGATATCTTTCATAGATTAACTAAAATTCCCTCCTTTATTAAAGAGTATTTTTTATATTATTTTATTTAGATATTAAAAATCCTATTGAAATTAATACAATTAAAAAAATGGTTTAAAAGAATAATTTATAAATTCGAATTAATTTTAAGGGTTTATGTTTTTTTGATGAAATAAAATTTTATTTTTAAATAGGATAAAAAATATAAGAGATAATAATTGAATAAAAGAGCTAAATAAAAACATTAAATGGAATCCTAATTTTTGATAAATAAAACCTAAAAATAGGCTTCCAATGAACCAAGTTAATCCAAAAAGTGTATGAAATAATCCGAAATTTTTACCAATATTCTCATCTAAAGTTTTTAAAGACACAAGTATTTTAAAAATAGTTTCTAATGATCCCAAAGCCCAACCCCAAAATAAAGAAGCTAAAACGAATACTACAACATTTTTTATAAAAAATAATAAAATAGGATAAACAAAAATAAGTAATAAACAAAAAATGATAGTTAAATCAGAATATTTTTTAAATAAAGATGAGCTAATAAATCCTCCAAAAGCGCTACTTATCATTGCCAAAGAATATAAAATAACTCCTAAGTAATCTATATTAAAAAAACTTTTAAAATAATATAGAATAATTGGAAAATCAATATATCCAAAAGCAATAATCATACTAAAAATATATAAAAAAGCGAAATAATTATCTATATTTTTAGAATTATTATTTTTATTATTTTTATTTTCTAAAAGATTTTCTAAAGCATCATTTTGCAAATCATCATTTTGTAAATCATTAATATTATTTTGATTTATTTTATTAAAATAGTAATTAGCTAAGAATAGATGTAAAAAAACGAGAAAAATAGGGATACCTAGAATAAGAAAAGCTAATTTATAGTGATAAATATCTTTAAAATTAAAATAATAGAAAATAAAAGATAAAAATAAAGGACCAATAAAGGCTCCTAATTGATCCATTAAATGGTGTATCCCAAAAATTTTATTGCTGTCTATATTTGATTTTTTAGAAACTAAATAAAAAACTGAATCTCTTGGGGGTATTCTTAACCCTTTGCCAAATCTTTCTAAGAAAACTAAAGTAAAAACAAAATAAAAATTATTAGCAAAGTATAATAATGGTACACTTATAAGATTTAGAAAGTATCCTATGTATATAATTAAGAACTTTGATTCTTTAAATTTATCTATAAAATAACCAATGAAGTATCTAATAGAATAACCGATAAACTCAGAGAATCCGGAAACTAGTGCTAAATAAAATACAGGAATATTAAGTAATAAAAAATATTGTCCTAATATAGACCTACTACCTTCATAAACAAAATCTGATAAAAAACTAACTATACTTAAATTTATAACTACTAACCAACCAAATCTAAATAAATTATTATTTATTTTCATTAATTATATTTTTCTTGTTTAACTCATAAAACCCTATTTAAAATTTTTTTAATTCTAATAGGTTTAGATATAAAATTTATAGATATAAAATGTAACAAAAATATCTCTAACTAAAAAGATTATAAAAATAAAAATATCTTTAATTAGAACTTTAAAAGGATAATAAAAATAATCGAGAAATTTCTTCTATTTTTTTTATTTATTAATATATCTAGATTCCCATTTATTAATATATTTGACTAATTATTTTAGCTGATATTTCTTTAGCTTTCTTAAGATTATATTCATTAACTTTATTGTAAATTAAAAACCAATCTATAATCCACCAAACAAAAAATCCTCCAAAAGTTATAAACTTAATAATACCACTTAACATGTCACCTACATAAAACCGATCTAAACCTAAATATCCATATAAAATAGATAATATTACCGCAATCCTATTATCTCTTTTTTCATTAGTATAGTAAATTAAAAATAAGGTTTTTTGTTCATCATTCATTTTTTTTGTTAATTCCAATATTTCATTATAATTCATTTTTTTCCTCCTTTATTGTATTATTTATATTGTATTATTTATTTATATATTTTATTTTCATTAAAACATTCTTTATTAACAGTTATATTATCTTTTAATTTCACTAGGTTTAGATATAAATCCCTATATATTTTTTTCATTTACTTAGTAATTCCTTTTAATTTTACAAGCTTAAAAATATAACTACATAAAAAAATTTGAAATATATAAAGTGCATTTAAGTAATTTCAATTCCGCTAGGTTTTAGATATAACATTTTCTTATTTTTTTCTTTCTTAAAAATAAAAATCCTTTCAATTTCACTAGGCTCAGATATAACAGAAGTTCTAAATCTAATAAATCATTTATTCGATTTCTCTTTCAATTCCACTAGGTTCAGATATAACAAAAATGCTATACGTGGCTAACACTTTTACAATCAGTACTTTCAATTCCACTAGGTTCAGATATAACTTAAACCCTAACCATAACCATTATAAGTTAAAATATTTCTTTCAATTCCACTAGGTTCAGATATAACGAAAGTGAAGAGTTTTTAGAAATAGAATTTAAACCCTTTCAATTCCACTAGGTTCAGATATAACAAAATCCTTTGTCCCCAAAAAGTTAAAGAAATATTTCTACTTTCAATTCCACTAGGTTCAGATATAACAATGAATTCAATCAAAATATAAAAACAAAAAACATATCTTTCAATTCCACTAGGTTCAGATATAACATTCAAAGTTAAGGATAATGAAGAAGATAAAGATGTCTTTCAATTCCACTAGGTTCAGATATAACTATAAAAAAATTTTTAATTAAGATTTTGAGTAAATACTTTCAATTCCACTAGGTTCAGATATAACTATAC
>JBMFOW010000030.1:0-14793 GCA_049969455.1 bacterium
TCTTTAAATTCTCCTGTTTTATAATCATAATATCCTACTTTTTTTACCTCTATTTTTATAGGAGAATAATTTAAATAATTAGGATCGTAATATCCATAGTAATAACCTGAATAACCTGAATAACTTGAATAGCTTGAGTAATTTGAATATCCTGAATAATTAGAATAATTAAAATAATTTAAAGGTTTATAATAATTATTATAATCAAAAAGATAGTAATAAACAGGATAAGGATAACATACTGTATTATATTTTACTACATAATTACCTGAAGAAAAATTAGAATTATATATAGGATATAATTGAACAGATTTTATGGGGTATAAAGCATTTGGATGATTATAATTTATATCTTTATTATTATATTCTATATATTTATATGTAACACATACTTTATTATAATAATTATTTTTAGTATAGCAACATTTATAACCTTTACTTTTAGCATCAATTTCTAATATCAAACAAAATAAAACAAAAATAAATATAATTAAAGTAATTAAATTAAATTTTTTAATCATATTAAATCACTCCTATTTATTTTACTTATTACATATTTAATAATTATTTAAAAATAAATCTTATTTAGAGATAAATTAAAATTTAAATATTTATTAAAACCTATTAATATTTTTAATTTAGTTTTGTGTAGTTAAAATAGATTTGATAGTAGGTTTAGGGTCTCTAGAAGCCAATGCGTCATTAATTCTTTTAACTGGAGTAGTTAATGGAGCTTCTCTTAGATTATCTGGATTATTTTCTATTTCTTTAACTACATTTTCAACTGCTTTTATAAAATTATTTAAACTTTGGAGATCTTCAGTTTCAGTTGGTTCTATCATTAAACATTCTTCTACTATTAAAGGGAAATAAACAGTTGGAGGATGTACATTATAATCTAATAACCTTTTAGCTATATCAAAAGCTTTTATACCTTTAGCTTTATAATTAGAAGCTGATAAAACAAATTCATGACAACAAAAACCTTTATAAACATCTATAAAATAATCTTTTAGTTTTAATTTTAAATAATTAGCATTTAATACACTATTTTCTGCCACTTTATTTATCTCATTTCCATAGCTAAGTATATAACTTAAAGCTCTAATTAAAACCAAAATATTCCCCCAAAAATCTCTAATTAATCCTATACTATCAGGATAATCAAAATCCAAATATAGTAAATTATCTTTATTAGAAGATATTCTAGGGATAGGTAAAAACGGAGCTAAAAAAGATTTTACTATAACAGGACCACTACCTGGACCTCCAGAACCATGAGGAGTAGAAAAAGTTTTATGTAAATTAAGATGTAGCATATCAAAACCCATATCACCAGGCCTTATTTTTCCTATTATTGCATTAAAATTAGCTCCATCATAGTAAGTTAATATATCATTTTCTTTACATATTTTGGTAATTATCTCTATATTTTTTTCGTATATTCCTAAAGTATTTGGATTAGTTATCATAAAAACTGCTATTTTATTTTGGTTTTCTTTTATATGATTTTCTAGATCCTGTAGATCAATTTGTCCATATTCATTACTTTTAATAGTTTTAACTTTAAAATTAGCCATGGTAGCAGAAGCAGGATTCGTACCATGAGCACTATCAGGTACTAATACTATTTCTTTAAAATTTTTATCTTTATATTTTTTTTCAAAATATTTTTTAGCGATTAATAAAGCTGTATATTCTCCATGTGCTCCTGCTGCAGGCAATAAACTAACTTCATCCATCCCTACTAATTCTTTTATATAATTCTCTAATTCTTTTAAAATTCTTAAGATTCCCTGAATTTTTTCATAATTTAACAAAGGATGTAAATTTAATATTCGCTTATCTTTTGTTATATAATCATTTATTTTAGGATTATATTTCATTGTACAAGAACCTAAAGGATAAATCCCAACATCTATAGCCCAATTTTTTCTACTTAAATTAGTAAAATGCCTAACAATTGTAAGCTCATCTAAATTCGGATATATTAAATCTTCTCTTTCATTATTTAATAATTTAGATTTATTATTTATTCCGTTTTCTAAGAAAACTATTAAATCATTATCTATATAATTTGAAGTTAAGTTATCAGTTTTAAAGAAATCAATTAGATTATTTAACCCTTTTTCTTGATTTATTCTCATTATTTATCCAACTCCTTCTTCAATATATTTTTTATTTTTATATTTTAATTTCCTCTTTTTGAATAATATCTCCTAAATTAATATCCTTATTAACTAATAACTCTAAAGTAGGGATTCTAATTCTTTTTATAATAGAAGAAGTACTATAAAAGATAATATTATTTGGTTTATAATTATAAGCTCTTATTTTAGAATAATTATATATTTCTTCATCATAAAATAAACTATAAACATAATTATTATAAATAAATCTTATTTTTTTAAATAAAGAATCTATAAAGAATAAAGTATTTGAATTTTCATAAGCGTTTTTTAAGATTGAAATAGATAAAATTTTTCCTTTTATATTTTCATAATTATCTATTCCTTTTAATTTAATATGATGACTTTTACCAGTATTTACATCTAAGTATCTTATATCTGAATATTGATTGTCAGCTACAAAAACAATATCTTCATATATATTAATATCTTTGATATTACCCCATATTGTTTGTCTCCATTCTCCATCTACTATTTTCTTTTCAAATGATACTTCATATCCAGATATATTATATATAAATAAATTAGTACCTTCAAAAATATTAATCAATTGCCTACTTTCCGGAACTAATTTATATAAATAAATCCTATTAAATGAACTCAATATAACAAATGAATTACTTAATTTTATATGAATTATATCATCCAATTTTAATTTAAATTCTTTTTGATTTAATACTATAATTTTATTATCTTTACTTAATAATTTATAAAAAATTATTTTTTTATCTAAATAAACACTTAAAATAAACTCATTGTTATCTATGTATAAAACATCAAAAATAATAAATTCGTTTTTAAATTCCATAAAATCTTTTAAATTGAATTCAAAATCAAAAAAATATAAATAGCTATTTAGGTGATTATAATAACAAATTAAAATTAAATTTTCTTCTACTTTAAAATCTATAATATTTTTTCTATTTAGTACGTAATAATCATTATTAGTAATAAAATTCTCAAAATCAATAAATGATAAATCATTAATTTTTTCAAAATTTTCTTCAGATAAGAAAAATATTTCATTATTATTAAATCCAAAAATAATAGGCTTTAAAACTAATTTTGATTCAGTATCAATTATTTCTAAAGAAGAATTCTTATTAGTTAATATATATTTTTTATTATCTTTATAAAAATCAATTTCAAAGATATCAAATAAAATATAAGTAGGATAATCTAAATCATATACTAAATAATCTTCATAATTCTTAACTTTATGAAAAATTATAGGAATTAAATTAATTTTCTTATTATATTCTAATAATTTTTTTTGTAGTTTTGAAAGAAAAAAAATATTATATATCTCTAAGTTAAAAAATAAATAATTTTGATTATTATTCAAATAAAATAAAAAGTTAGTATTTAATGGTAAAAATTTTAGATTAAAGAAATCTTTTATATTTTTTAGCTTTTTTATCATAAATTCTTAAGCATAAAAAGTATTATACCATTTATCAAAAATATTAGTTTTACCTACTAAATAGAAAAAAGAATTATCTAATTGAATTTTTATTTTTTCTTGATAAACTAAAATATCTTGTAAAATTTGTCCATCTTTAATTATTATTAATTCATTTTTATCTACATTTTCTATATAGATTTCTTTATTTTTAAAAATTTGAGGTTTATATTTAATAGAATAAGGCGCAATAAAAGTTATTCCAATTAAATCATCTATATCTAAATCTAAAAAAATTCCATATAAAGATAAAAAATATCCTGTACTACCAAATTTAGAAAATATCAATAATCCATCTGATAATTCTTCAATATATTTATCACAATTATTTACATAATATCTCAATTTAATAGGTTTATATACAACTTTATTTTTTATAACTACATCACCAACAAAATATTCTTCCCTATTATTTAATATTAATTTAATGAAAAATCCTTTTAGAAAATTAGAATTAGTATAATCTTTTAAAATTGATTCTAAAAAATGATTTATATTATTTAAAAGATTTTTATCATAAAAACAATAAAACCCTTTACTACCTAAATTTATTGAAAATACAAATATATTTAAATTAGAATTTATTTTCTTTTTGATTAATGATAATGAATTAAATAAAGTCCCATCTCCACCTAATGTAATTAAAAATATTTTTGAATCTTTATTTATTGAATTTAAATTTATATTTTGACTATCCTTTATAATATCATATATCCCTAAGAAATTATAATTTTCTATTTTATAGCGATTTAATACATCATTATTAGCATCTAAATAAAGTTTTAAATTATTATAAAAATTAGTAGCACTTTCAGTATCTATATTAAAAGAATTATAAAATACTAAGAAATGTATCATACATAATTAAATTATACTTTAAATCTAATTCAAATTTTAATTTAATTTATCTAATTAATTAAATTTCCTGTAAAAAGTAAATTCAAATTAATATAAAATTTATTTATAAAAAATTTTATAAATTCATTTATGAATTTATCTATAAATTTTGGATCACTTAAGGAATTATCTATTAAATATAATTTTATATTTGCTTGAAGTATAAATTTATTATTATCTATTTTTACAGCACTTCCAACTATTTTTTTATTATTATAAACTAACTCAAAATCCATAGGTCTAGCAAAACAATCAAACTTATCTATATTAAATGATTTAAAATTATTAGGTCCCCTATTATTATCCAAATTTATATTTAATGAAATTAAAGTTTCTTTTACTATATTATTAAAAAAGCTATGGATAAAAATTAAAATATTTTGATTTTTCGTATTTAATTTTTTAAAAATATTTGTATTTGCTATTACACTAAAAGTTAGATCTTTTTTAGGCAGATGATATACAGCTTTCCCTCCTGTTATCCTTTTTACTATTAAATAATCCTTATTTTGATTAATTATATCTTGGGTTATTTTTTGTAGTCTACCTACTGTAATTGTATTATTAGAAAATTGATAAAATCTTATTAATAAAACATTATCCAGATAATTATTAAGGTAATCTAAATTTTTAAATAAGAATTCATCTATTTTCATATGTAGGAAACCACCTAATTTACTAAAATTCATTATAAAAATATTAATATTCTCTTTATTTTTATTTAAAATTAATTTGCTGATATCTTTTAAAACAAGTAATTTAATTAATTCAGTTAAATCTATATTCGAATAAGATATTAAATCTTGTTTAATTTTAGTTATCATACCTTACAAAATAAGTTAAAAATTAATTTATAAATTAATAAAGAGTTACATAAGCTTCATCATCATAATATAAATCTCTATTTAACTTTACTTGTTCATTAGGTGAATAATATGGTTTAGGTTTATCTACTAATACCAATCTATGAAAAGCAGAATTATACCAAGGCTTTGAAGGTTTATCTAATTTTATGTTTAACTTATTAACAGCTTCTGTATAAACCCTATAACCTTTATTAACTATATCATCTGGATTTAAATCATATAATTGGAATTTATCTAATAAATCAGTTATTACTAAATTCATTGAATATAAATTAGAATGTATTTTATGCCATTTTTTATAAGATGCTTCTAAATGAGTTAATCCGAAATAAACTACTCCTTCTTGTTTTAACATACTAACACCACGGGATATAAATAAAGTTATACCTTCTATTGTTTCCACTGGATCTGTTAAAAATGTATCAAAACTATTTAATAATTCTTGATTAACAGAATCTTCTACATTATATACTTGGGCTCTTAAATTATTTAAATTTAGATTTTGAGCTTTATTATTTATATAATCAACTAATCTTTTATCTGCTTCTAAAACTAAGATACTTTTAGGTAAATTTGATAAACCTAATATAATAGAAGTTAAATCATCATCTCCTATTAGTACTATATCTTTATTCTCAATATCTCCTTTATAATACATAAAAATTACTCTATAAATAAGTGTTAAGGGTTCAACTACTCCTTGATCAAACTCTGGAATCGCATTTGGTCTATCTTTTGTTACTTCTAAAAAATTATCTAATACTTCCCTAAAATATTTTGTTATTCTTAAACCTTTAGAATTACATTCATTACACATTAAATCTTCATATTTTATTTTTAGTAGATTTTTTACTAAATTTTTACCTTCTTCTGTTAAATAAAATAAATTATTTTCATATTTTATTAAATTATCTTTAAGTAATTTTTCTAAAGAATTTATAGTATTTATACTATTATCAAAAGAATTTAATAATATATCCCAGTAAGATAAAGGATTTTCTGATAAAGATCTTAAAATTATATAATCTGTTTTATTATTTATTAAAGTTAATTCTTTCATAATATCACCTTTTTTATTTTTTTCATTTTTAAAGAATTATAAAAATAATTAATAAAGGTTTAAAAAACCCTTATTAATTATAATATTCTATATTCTTTTAAATTTAACCTTTTTTATATTATTTAATTAATTAAAAATCGTCAAAAAATTTAAACAATTAAGAAAAATCTAAATTCAAAATTAAAAAATTTTTTAACAAAAAAGAAAAAAAAATAAAGGTGATTTCCCAGTTTATAATCGTTATTTCTTACTAGGCAATAATAGTTTTCTATAGTGGTTTTCTCTACTTGCTCTATCCCTATTATTAAGTATTTTGTAAAAAAATAATCTATTATAGTCCATTTTTATTTTTAACTTAACTTAAAATTTTAACTATACTCCCCTATTTTTCAGAATTTTTTAAAAATTTTTAATAAGAAAATTAGAATTAGTATAATCTTTTAAAATTGATTCTAAAAAATGATTTATATTATTTAAAAGATTTTTATCATAAAAACAATAAAACCCTTTACTACCTAAATTTATTGAAAATACAAATATATTTAAATTAGAATTTATTTTCTTTTGATTAATGATAATGAATTAAATAAAGTCCCATCTCCACCTAATGTAATTAAAAATATTTTTGAATCTTTATTTATTGAGTTTAAATTTAATATTTTGACTATCCTTTATAATATCATATATCCCTAAGAAATTATACTTTTCTACTTTATAGTGATTTAATACATCATTATTACTATCTAAAATTGTAATTTTCTAAGGAATTACTTCTCGTCAGTCAAGTAATAGTTTTTTTAATAATAGTCTTTAAAATAAATTCTTAGTTTTTAAAAATTCTATATTTTTTAGTTTTATTTTTAATTTTTTGATTAAATTTTCAGATAAACCTAAATTATTATACATAATATGCTCTACATTAAAACCTATATTTAGATTATATTTTCTAAAAATAAAAACTATTTCTGATAAATCTACTATTAAGCTATCTATTATTTTATTAAAATAGTTGCTCAATTCTATATCTGTTTTTATATTACTAATATTATCTAAAATATTTTTAGGGAAATAAACTTCTAAAAATTTCATAAATTCAAACTCCTTAAAAGAATTAATTATAGCTAACGACAAATAGATATTAAGATTTAATAAATTAGATATATCATTTTGTTTAAGATTATTTAATAGATTATAAAAATTATCTTTATCAAATATAATTTGAGATATAAAAAATTCTATATAAGATTTTCTTTTTTGAATTATTTTTAAATGTTCATCTTTTCTATGAAATATAGTTATTCCACCAAGGGTAACATTATCTTGATATTTATTTTTAATTACTTGTGCAGCTTGCAAAACATCATAACCAATATATTCTTTATCACTCCTATCTTTACCAACTAAAACTAATTTATTTATCCCATTATTTACTAAATTATTAACATAATCCAAAAAATATTTTTTTTCTTTAATAGGTACAACAATATTAATAACAAAATCTAATTCTTTTTTATAATTTCGGTAGTAATATTCTTTTAGATGATTACAAAATTCTAAAGGAGGTACTTTTTTTAAGTATGAAACATTTCTATTAGAATTCCTAGTTTCTAAAATTACTTCGGGAACATTAATAATGTTAATATCATTTTTATAAATTATATCTGATATTTTTATTATGAAATTTTGCTTTTTTGAATAATCCCATTTTTCCGGATAAGGTATTACTTCAAATAAAATGTTATCTTTTAATATTTTATCTTTCATTATTTTTTTTGATATACAAAAATATAAGGTATATTCCTATAAAGTTCATTATAATCCAAACCATAACCTACTACAAATTCTGGTGGAATTTCAAAACCTTTATAATCAACTTTTACTTTAACTAGCCTTTTAGAAGGTTTATCTAATAAAGAACAAATTTTGAGGATTCTTGGTTTCCTATCTTTTAGAAATTCTATTATTTTTTTTAAAGTCAAACCAGTATCAACTATATCTTCTATTACAAAAACTATTTTATCGTTTATATCAATTTCTATATCCTTAAGTATTTTTACATTATAAGTAGTAGTATTACCATAATAACTAGATACCTTTAGATAATCTACAATTATATCAGATTTTATTTTTTTAATCAAATCAGAGAAAAAGAATATACTACCTGTTAAAACTGCTAAAAATACAGGTATATCATTTTCATCTCTTTTGTTTTTTATTATAAAATCATCAATTAACTGAGCTAACTGCTCAACTTTAGCTTGTATTTGTTCTTGAGTTAATAAAATTTTTTTATTCATTAATTATCCTGAACCAATTGATTAAATTCTTCTTCATTAATAGTTTCTTTTTGAAGTAAAGTTTCTGCAACTTTTATTAATTTATCTTTATGATTATTAATTAATTCAATAACTTCATTATAAGCTTGATTAATAATTTTAGATACTTCTAAATCAATTAATCTAGCAGTTCCTTCACTATATTTTTTTTCTTTAACAAGATCTCTACCTAAAAACACTTCTCTAGATGCTTCAAAAGATATTAAACCTAAGCTAGACATTCCATATTGAGTTACCATACTTCTAGCAATTTTAGTAGCTCTTTCTAAATCATTTTCTGCACCTGTAGTACAAACTTTTAAAATAATTTCTTCAGCAGCCCGACCACCAAGTAAAACCTTTATCTGAGATAATAGCTCTTCTTTTTTATAATTATACTTATCTTTTTCTGGTGCTTGCCAAGTTTGCCCTAAACTTGGCCCCCTAGGGACTATAGAAATTTTCTTAACCGGATCAGTATAAGGTGTAAATTTAGCAACAATAGCATGTCCAGATTCATGATAAGCAGTTATTTTTCTTTCTTCATCTGTCATAACTAAACTTCTTCTTGCAGGTCCCATTAATACCTTTTCTATTGCTTCCTCACAATCTTCAAGTTCTATATATTTTTTTCCTTTTCTAACAGCAATTAATGAAGCTTCATTTAACATATTTTCTAAATCTGCACCAGTAAATCCAGGTGTTCTTTTAGCTAATTCTTTTAGATCCAAATCAGGTGCAATTTTTTTGTTTCTAGCATGAATTTTTAAAATCTCTTCTCTTCCTTTAACATCTGGTACCCCTACAAATATCTGTCTATCAAATCTTCCAGGTCTCTGCAAAGCAGGATCTAAGATATCAGGTCTATTAGTTGCAGCTATTACTATTATTCCAGAATTAACTTCAAAGCCATCCATTTCAACTAATAATTGATTTAAAGTTTGTTCTCTTTCATCGTGTCCTCCACCTAACCCAGCTCCTCTATGTCTACCAACTGCATCTATTTCATCAATAAATACAATACAAGGAGCATTTCTTTTAGCCTGTTCAAATAAATCTCTAACTCTTGCAGCACCTACACCAACAAACATCTCTACAAATTCTGATCCACTAACATACAAAAATGGTACTCCAGCTTCACCTGCTATAGCTCTACCTAATAAAGTTTTACCAGTTCCTGGGGGACCTACTAATAAAACTCCTTTAGGAATTCTTGCTCCTATTTCTATAAATTTTTGCCTATTTTTTAGAAACTCAACTATTTCTTTTAGCTCTTCTTTTACTTCATCAATTCCAGCTACATCATTAAAAGTAACTTTAGGCATATCTTGGCTAAACATTTTTGCCCTACTTTTAGTAAAATTAAATGCTTGACTATTACCACTTTGAGCTTGTCTTATAAACACTAATATTAAAAATACGAATAATAAAATAGGTATTAAATTAAGAATCCAAAACCAAATTGTTGAATCTCCAGAAGGAGTGTATTTAAAATTTATATTTTTTTCCTTTAATGTCTTAACTAGCTCATAATCTTGAGGATAATAAGCTTTTATTTTATAATATTTTATATCATAAGGTTTATATAATTCAATAGTTATTTCATTATCTTTTAATTCAGCTTTTTTTACATTATTTAATTCTATTTGTTTCCAAACTTCATAATAAGTAGTTTCTTTTATATTTAAAGAATTTTCAGTAACTTTAATAGCTAAATAAGAAGCAACTAAGATTATAAAACCCCAAATCAATAAAGTTCTCATAAATTTTCCTTTCCCTTTTGTTATTTTTTATATTCAATATTTTTAATCTCTATCCTCTAAGAATATAAGAACAGTTAAAAAAGAAATAAAATAAGTATCTAATAATATTAAAGGTAAATAGATAAACAAAAAACCTATACCAGTTAAAATAAGTAAAAATTGTATAAATGGAATCAGTAAATAATATATTATTGAAAAAACTAAAGCAAAAAGTAATATCTTTATTTTATTTTTCTTTAAAAAATTATTTATAAAAATTACTAAATCTTTATAATTAATTTCTTTATTATTCAAAACTTTATTTTTTACATCAAATAAAATAACTAATTGTTTTATTAAATTATTATAAACTAAAAAAAATAAAATAATTAAAAAAAATAAATTAAATACTAATAAAATTCCACAAAAACCAAAATAAAAATCTTCATTATATATTGCTTTATTTATGATATATTGTAAAGCAAAAAATAATAAAACAGAAATCAATAAATATAATACAAAATATTTAAAATTAATTCTAGAGGATAATAAAAAAACCCTAAATCCAGCATAAAAAAAATTTTTTAAATTTTCAAAATTTAATAGCGATTTATTAATTAATTTTAATTCATTTTTACCTATATTATCATTGCCTAAAATAAGGAATAATTTTTCAGATAATTTATAAAAAATAGAATTATAAAAAATAGCGAATACATATAGAATAGCTCCTAAAAATAAAAAAATTATCAAAAAAATAATCACTTGATTAAGGTAAGCGTTTAAAGTTATATACTTATAAATCCAAAAAACTAAGTATCCACCAATAAATAAAAACATTAATAAATTAATAATATTTAAACTAAAAGCAAAATTGATAAATATTATTTCTTTAAAATTTTGAAAAATTATAATATTAGCTAAATAAAAAAAATTATTTTTTTTCTTAGGATCTATTATTAACTTTTTATCATTTATATAATTTTGATTTATTATTTTAATTTTATTTTCTTTACTAATAATGTTATTTTCTTCTATTTTTTTTATATCAACTTGTTGTAAATTAGTTATTATATTTCCACAATTATCACATATAAAATTCTCCAATTCCTTAAAACCTTGAATCACATTATTACATTTATTACATATAATTACAATTAATTCTTCTTGTTTATTACTATTAAGATTATTATTTTCTTTATTATCCATAATTATTTTTTAATATTATTTTTTAATTATTTAAGGATTATTAATAACAGGATTAAAAGGTTTAGATTGATCTATCCCAATATTTATCCCAATTATAGGAATAGCCTTTAAATAAGCATATACATATAATTGTTTTAAAGTACTCCTATAAACCAAATAGGTTCCCCAACAATGATTATCCTTTATTAACACTACATCTATATAATCTATTTTTTTGTTAAAAGTATTATAATTAAACCATAAATTTAATTGTAAATCTTTTCTTATTAAGTAAGAAAAACTGGTACTTATATTTGAAAATTGATGATTATTAAAATCATAAGAAGTATTTACTAATAAATAAGTTCTTGAATTTGTATATTTAAAAGTAAGATTAACTGGGCTTATTCTTCCTATATTTAAATTATAATTACTTGATAAATAGAATTCATAAACATTTAATTTAAATAATTTTATATTAAAATTAAGGTTTTGGTATTTACCAGTAAAATCAGCAAATATGGGAGCAAAACCTTTACCAAATAAATATGAATAATTTATATTTAAATTCAGATACTTCTTATTTAATGAAAAATTAGAATTAAAAGAATTAACATAATTTGCATGATTATTTCTATCAAAATAATAATTTCCAGTATTATAGAAATTCTGTTTAAAATATCCAGTAGTTACCCAATTTATATCCTCTTTTTTTATATGAAATAAATTATAATTTAAATAAAATTGATATTTAGTAGTTATTCTATTAAATTGAGGTTCATTGTATTTACCGAAAAATATACTAGGAGTTAAATATATATCCCTAAATAAACTAAATCCTTTATAATATATAGGTTTATTTAATTTTAAAGTTAGTTCTGGAATTTTATTTACTCCAAAAAATACATTATTATTTCTTGTATTATCTATTAATAAACTTAGAGTATATAAATTATTAAAAAAATTGCAGTTTAAATTCAATTTAAAATTTTCATTTAAAGTAGTATTTGAAATATAATTATTTTCTACATTTTGATAGCTTAAAGTAAAGTTAATATTCTTTGATGAATGGTTTAGATTTATATTTTGACTAATTCCTTTAAACAATCCAGAAGTAGAACTAGTATTATTATTATAAGTTATATTTGTATCTAAAATATTAGTATTAAATCCATAAGAAATATTTTCATTTAAAGGAGTTCTAAAGTTCCTAAAATTAGATTGATTTGAAACATAATTTATATAAAAATTAAAATATTTAATTAATTTATTATTTAATTGCCAATTAAAATTTAGATTATTATTTATATTTCTATATGAAGTATTTAAATCGTTATTATTATTAAAAAAAAAGTAATTTCTCATATTAATATTGATAGATTTAAAATTAAAGTTAGAGTTATTGTTTATTCCATAATATAATCCAGTATTTTGGCCATATTTAGTTAAGATTTTACCATAATTATTTTTATTAAAATAATAGTCAAAGTCTTTAGTAGCAAAAAATCCGTCTATATTATTATATCCTACTTTTGGAAATACACTAGTATCAGTTTCTTGCATAAACCCTGTTTTTCTCTTCTTTTTTAACGGAATAACTAATTTTTTATAACCAAATATCTGTTTATTATAAAAATAAATTTTATCTTTATATAATATCATTTTATCTTCTGGATATACTTCTATTTTTTCTGATTTAATTTCATAGTGCTTACAGCTAAAATCATCATATGAACATAAATCACATGTAGATATCTTAGCATCTATTATTTTATAATAATTATTTTCTAAATAAAGTTCCTTATAAGTAAAGAACAACTTATCTTCTAAATTAATAGCAGAATCTTGATATTTTTCTAAATATCCCCTACCCTTTTTTGCAATTATCTTATTTATCCCATTTTCAGTATAATAAATTACAACATCATCACTAAGAAATTCATCTAATCTTCTTAAATTTTTTATAAAAATATTATTATATAAAAAAATCATTTTATTTTTTTTATCTATTTTTATTTTATTAGCTTTAATATAGTATTCATTTGTGTATATTTCTGTTAAATTTTCTATTTCAGAATAATCAGGAGTATCTATTAAATAAGGAGTATATATTATAAAATTACTAATATTTACATTATTATTAGCTTGAATTTTAAAAATACCTAAAAAAAATAATAATAAAAATAAAACAAATATTATTAAAAATTTGAGATTTATGTTTTCCATTATATTTCTAAATTTTATATTTCTAAATTTTTTAATAACGAATAAATAGAATCATTTTTTTCAGATATATAAATATTTTTTAAATTAATTAGTTTAAAATTTTTATCAACAAATGTATGAACAGTTATCCCTTCTGATATTAAATTTAATATTAGATTAAAATTCTTGTATCCTCTTTTTAAGTAATCATAATACCAAAAAATATTGTTTAATTTATTTTTATTTTCTTTTATAAAATAAAAAAATTCGTTTAAATTTAGATTATCTGAATCTTTTATAATGAAGTATCTAAAATATATTTTATTTAGATCGATTTTATCCATAAAGCAGGTAATATAGAAGATATCTTCAAATTCTAATTTTTTTATATATTTAGAGTTACTTTCAAGTAATGGGCTATATATTTTATAATTATTTTCTAAAATACTATAAGGTAATATATTTTTTGAAAAATAGAAACATCTAACTAATTCATAATATCTAAAATAATTAGAATGATGTACTACTTCCATTTTAACTACTTCATAATACCTTACATATTCCTTTATAACTACTACTTTAGAATCTAAAAAAGTTAATAAATTTTTTAAATCAAAACTATTTAATTCAGTCTTCATATTATTTTATTTTTACTATATTAAAATCTTACCTTCATATAAGCTTTTTAGATTAAATTTTATAAATCAAAATTAATTTCAACTTTTTTAATTTTAAATATAACATTATTAAATAAATTGTGCATATATTAATTTATTTTAATTATTTTTTTAGTTTTTAGTTAGAAAAGTTTTTAGGAACTATAAAAAATGATTACTACTTTGTTAATTAGTTAATTTTGTAATTAAAAG
>JBMFOW010000031.1:0-14587 GCA_049969455.1 bacterium
AAGCACTAAAAGGAATATTAGCTAAAAGTATATTATTTTTATAATAACTAATTTTATTTTTTAATATTTTAGGAGTAATAGAATTTATAATAATTCCATTAGATATTTTATTAATTTCAAAATTATATTTAATTTCAAAGCAATAGGAGAACATAGCCTCAATAGCCAAAATGATTTTTGGATTTAAATAATAAGAAACAAGCGATAAAATCCCATTACCTGCTCCATAATCTACTATTAAATCTATTTCTTTATCAAAATACTTTTTAATATTACTCAATATTTCTATTACCATTAAAGTAGTAGGATGCTGATCATTACCAAATGCAAAATACTTTGGATATAAATATATCTTTTTTAAATTATCATATTTTTCTAATTCATTTAATTCATTTCCATACTGTAAAAATACAAAATCATTAACTGTAAAAGGTTTTATATAATTTTTTATATAATCCCCATAATCAAAAATTTCATAATCTTTTATAATTATCTTATTTACTTCATTTAAATTATATTTATAAAAAATTATCAAATTATTTTTTAATTTTTCAATTTTAGAGAAAATATTTTGGATTTTAGTATCCTGATCTTCTTGAAATTTTAATTCAAAAAGAAATACTAAATTTAAATTAACGTATTCATTAAGTATTTCCTGAATCTTAATATCTTTAAATCCTTCCAAAATTAAATTAGATATTAAATTTTTAGAAAACAAATTAATAGGAATTAATAATTTTAGTTTTAATATTTTCTTCATTAAAAAGGGATAAAAAAATAATTTTAATATATGCTATCGGCTTCATAATCAGACATGCCTGAGTTATAATCATGGAAATATCCGTTATAGTCTGTATAACCAGGATTGCCTTCTGGATCATAACTATCAGGAGCAGGATAATTATCACCTAAGGCATTACTCCATTCTTCAGACCACCAAGAGTTATAATTGTTCCCTTCTTGGATGTAGTCATTCCAGAAACTACCACTATCTCCACCACCATATGAATCATATCCTCCACCATATGAATCATATCCGCCGCCATATGAATCGTACCCACTACCATATGAATTATATCCACCGTTATAACTACCATAGCCTTGATTATATCCATTATAACCACTATTTTGATGAGATCTACTATAACTATAAGATCCAGTATTATTATTATTATTAGAGCTTAAGAAAAACACTCCAATAACTAATACTATAAAAACTATAAAAGCTACAAAAAGTACTGCTCCTCCTCCAACTAACCACCATATTAAACTACTATTACCTTTATTTACATTATTTAACCTATTATTTGGATTTAAAGGATTAACTTGATTGGAATTTACAGAATTATTAAAATTATTAAATTGACTATTGGGATTACCATATTGATCAAATTGATTACTATATTGATTATTATATTGATTAAATTGATTGTTATCTTGATTATACATAAATTACACCCCCATTATTTATAATTCAGTATTTAGCAATTAGGAAAAATATAATCATATATATATATATACATTTTTTTAAAAAATTAAAACAAAAATTAAAAAAATTAACATTTTTTTTACAAATTTATTTTTATTATTCTTAACAATAATTTTTTATTTATATTATCTTATCCTTTGACCTAATCTATTAGAAGTAACGCCTTCACTAAAAACAATATAAATACTACTACCATAAGGTCTATAATCATCTACATAAAATCTTCCATACCAAGCTTCACTAGAAGAATAATAACTATCCCCTATTTTAACTATATAATAATCACTGTTATAATAATACCTATAATATCCTATATCAACATAATCTACATAATACCTATCGTAATAGAATTTATAATATGTACCATAATAACCATCATTAACATAAACAGTTTTATCATGATTATAATTATAAGGACTAAAATGAACAGAAGCATAATCGTTCCAATCAGAAGACCCTAACCATTCTATATTTCCGTTTCTTATTCTTAAAACCTTTACATATAAATACTTGTAATTAATATTACTAGTAGTAGTTGTTGTAGGATAAGTATTAGTAGTAGTAGTAAAAGTATTAGTTGTAGTTGTAGTAGTAAAGGGGTTAGTTGTAGTAGTAAAAGTAGGGAAGTTAGTAGTAGAAGTATCAAAAGTAGGTAAAGGAGGTAATCCCACTCCACCACCTCCACCACTACATGCAATAATAATATACATCAAAAACACAAAAAATAAACCGGCTATAAATATTAAAAACTTTTTATATTCATAAAGCATATAAAAACACCTCCAAATATAGTCTTATTTTTTTAAATAAATTAAGTATTTACTATTATTATTTTTTATAAAATTTTAAAAAATAAGCTAAAATTAATTGTAAAAAAAATGTAAAAAAATAACAATTTTATTAATTAATTAAATAATTAAATAAAGAAAGGAACTGAGAGATTCCAATATTAGCAGATAGCTCAGTTTTAACTATATTTTCAATATAATCAAATCTTAAAACATAAGCATTATAATTTCTAAAGGTATTAATTTCATTATTAGAGAATCCCCCTTCAGGACCAATTATTATACAAACTCTAAACTTTTCTTCCTTTATATCCTGAATTAATCTCTGTTTTTTAATAGGATCACTAAAAATAGAATAAATTTCATTTAATTTAAAGAAACCAGAAACAGATAAATTAGTATAAGGATGAAATACAATAACCCAATTATAAAATTTTAAATCTTCCAAAAATTCCCTAAAAGTACTTATAACTTTAATTTTAATTGGATAATATTTACTAACATAAATAGTATTCCAAAAGAGAATATCATTTATTCTTTCAATTTTTTTATATAAATCTGAGATATTTACAACCATATACTCAGAAGGAAAAAAATAAATAGTATCTAAAGGAAGTTGAACTACATTAGCTAATAAATCATTAAAATATCTATTTTTAGGAGGAACAATATATAAATTAATAATTACATTATTCAATTTAAAATCTTTAATTTCTAATAAATTAGTTTTAATAAAATAATCTTTTTTAGTATATATAAAATCAACAAATTCTGCAAACACATATCTACAGTAATTCAAATAATTAAAAGAATCAAAAATAATTAAATTATCTTTAGGTTTTAATCTTAAAGAATTTTTAAGATAATTAAAAACTTCTTTATGAATCCAATAAGTATCTTGTTGATTGTTATCAGACTTTATTTCAGAAAAAATTGCTACTTTATGTTTAGGTAAAGTTTCAATTATCACAGATAAATAGGAAAATGGAGCCGAGGGGATTTGAACCCCTGACCTTCTCGGTGCAAACGAGACGCTCTCCCGCTGAGCTACGACCCCTTTTATATTTAATCTATTCAACAAAATTAAATATACCCCTCTTTAAAATCCATTTTATTACATTAACCCCTAACAATTTTAAATAAAAATTAACTAAATACCAATTGCAAATATTAATACAAAAAACAAAATAAAATAAATATTCAAAATATTTCATATAACTTACGTTATATTTTCATATAACTTTCGTTATATTTCATATAACTTACGTTATATTCCATATAACTTACGTTATAACCTAAAGGTAAATTTTAAATATTATAAAATATTATAATAAAAGTATGATAATAACAATAGATGGACCAGTAGCAAGTGGAAAAACCACAATAGGATTATTACTATCTATTGAATTATCTAAAATATATAAAAAAGATTTTTATTTCTTAGATACAGGTTTAATCTACAGAAAATATACCTTCTTACTATTAAATGAAAAAAATTTAAAACTAAAAAATAATATAGATAATCTAAAAAAATTTCCTAAATTTAATATAGATAATTTTAAAGATTTAATATTTAAAAATATAGATTTAAAAACTTTTGAAGAAAAAATAAACTATTTATTTACTGAAGAAATAGCAACAATAACTTCAAAATTAGCAACAAAAAAAAATATAAGAGATTATTTAACAAAAATTCAATTAGAATTAGTTAATTCAAAAGATGCAGTAGTAGTAGGTAGAGACAGCGGTAGCATAGTTTTTAAAAATGCTGAATTCAAATTTTTTTTATATGCAAGCAATTATATAAGAGCTTTAAGAAGATATTATCAATATAAAAAAAACAATCTTGATAATAAACTATCATTTCATGATATACTAATTAAAATAATAAAAAGAGACGAACAAGATAAACTTAGAAAATACGCCCCTTTACCCGATATTAACAACTTACCCAATGACTTCATCTTAATAAATACCGATAACTTAACTATAGAACAAACAATAAATAAAATAATCTCTTTTATTACAAAAAAAGGAACTAAATATATTTTAAAAAATAATTAAATAGATAAATAAAAATTAAATTATAACAAAAATAAAAATAAAATTAAAACAAAATTAAAATAAAAATCAAGTTAACAAAGAAAGAAAATCTTGATGAAAAAAATAAAAAAACAAATAATTAGTAAATATAAAATAATAATAAATTTAATTTTTGTTTTAATTTTAAATTTAACAATAATAAAAGCATATGATATACAGGGTAATAAAGTTGTAATACCTGATAAAATAATATCAAAGCCAATAAAAATAAACAATCAAAACATAATCTGCTTTTTTAAAAATCACATTGAAATCCTTGATAATGATCTAAATAGTATTGCAAATATTAATACAAAAGTAGACAAAGTTTTTGATAGCTTTAAAATCCAAAATTATAGCATTATTCCTTTTTTAAGCGAAAATTTGTTAAATTTATTCATTATAGATGATAGTTTATTAAATTATAAAATTGAGCCACTAAAAAATTTTAAAAATTTAAAAAGTGTTATATATAAAGATGATTTTACTAAAGAATTAATAACATATTCCGATAATAAAATAAATACCTTTTATATAGATTTAAATATTTACAATAAGGATAATATTTATAATATAATTAAGATCAAAAATAAAAGTGAAAAAGAAATTGGAGGTTTTAAACAAATAAAAAAAATATATAATTATTTTTATACTTATGATAACTATGAAAAACTAATTATATTTAATAGTAACTTTGAAGTAATAGGTAAATATAATTTAGGTAGAGCTGGTAGTGAATTACATGAATCAAAGGATAACAAATTTGTTTTAGCAAGCGATAAAGGATTTTACGTTATAGATTCTACAGATTTTAAAATAATTTCTAAACAAGATTTTTCATCATATCCTTTGAAACTTATAAAAATAAGCGATTCCCAATTCATTACTATGACTAATAACTATAAATTAATATCCTTTAATTTAGATAATAATTATAATATAATAAGCAATAAGATAGATTTATTTTTATTTGAGCCCTATGAATTCGTCAATATTTTTTATCATGATGGAATTCTATTGAATTTATATGATTACTATAATCCTTATGCTTTTATTTCTACAGGATATACTAATATAAATCTAAATAAAAATACAGCAACAATCCAATATATAGACTATGATTTAAATAATACAGATTTAGTTTTAATTTTATCAGGAAGCATATATTTAAATATAGATAGAACTCAGTTTATAAAAGATAAAAATACAAAAAAATACAAGAACGTATATAATTATAATACTTACCAATTTAAAATAAATCCATTTTATATAATTAATGTTAATCCACTTTCTATAAGATATTATAAACTTCTTCAATCCATGCCTATAAATTATTATGCTTCAGTAAATATCCCAAAAGATAAATACTATAATTCATTTTATGATACCTACTATTTTAATACATTTTATAACCTTTTCTCATATGTCTTAATTAATAATATCAATTTATATTATTTTATTAATTATCCTAAACACACCGCTATATTTAAACTTTAAAAATAAAAAAAATAAAAAATTATAAAATATGAAGTTAAAAATAGCTTATAATACAAAAGATTATTTACATAATGACATTAATCATGTTGAAAATAATCTAAGAACTAAATCAATTATTGAAAATTTAATAGAAAATCTAAAAATAAATAAAGTATTATCAAATATTAAACTAATAAATGAAAATGATACAAAAAATATAGATGATAATTTTTTAATTAACTTATACAAATCAACTCATAGCGAAAAATATATAGAAGATATATTGTTATTATCAAAAAAAGTAAAAGGATTATATAATTTAGATCCTGATACTTATTTTAATGAAAATACAATTAATGTAATAAATACAAATATAAAGTTATTAATAAATCTAGTTAGTGATTTAGTAGAAAATAAAATAAATCATGCAATAGCGTATATAAGACCACCTGGACACCATGCAGAAAAAGACAAAGCAATGGGATTTTGTATAATAAATAATGTAGCAGTTATCGCAACATATTTTAAAGAATTTTTAAAAATAAAGAAAATAGCGATTATAGATTTTGATGCACATCATGGAAATGGTACAGAAAATATCTTTAAAAATAATAAAGATATTTTATACTTATCTACCCATGCTTACCCATTTTATCCATTTACTGGATTTAAATCAAATCCAGAATATTATAAATTCAATTATCCATTAAATGTCTTTGCTAATGACCAAGAACTTTTAAATATATATGAATCAGAATTAGAAAAAATTATACTTGATTTTAAACCCGAATTTATTATAATTTCAATGGGATATGACATACATTTAGATGATCCTATTACATATATGAGAATAACAAATAATGGAATAGATAAATTACATAAAATATTACTAAATAAACTTAATAAATATAAAATTTTATGGGTACTAGAAGGAGGATATAATTTACAAGTTCTTAAATATAGTTCCATAAATTTAATTAAAAATATAATACAAAATTAATAAGGAATTAATATTATGATAAATTACTTAATAGGAAATTATAAAGATCCAATAGAATACAAAGATATTTACTTAGGACTTAGTTTTAAATTACCTTATTTTACAAATATAAAACATACAAAAATAAAAGAAACTAATTTAATTTTGCTAAATTTTAATTATTATGCATATAATAATATATCAATTAATTATTTAATTTTATCAGATAAAATAAAAACAAATAATCTAAAATCATTAGAAAATACAATAAAAGAATTATTAGAATTTATTAGCTACCCAAATTTAGATATATCTCAACTAATTTTATTAGAATTTAATAAAATATTAAATAATAATAATTTACAAGATTCAATTAATAAAATAATAAAAATTAATCTAAACTTTGATCTTTATGTAAGTAATCCATTTTTAGTAATAGGAGAAAAAATAATAGATCTAAGATACTTATTTAGAAAAGAATTCATATTTAAAATAGAATTAGGCTTTAAAATACTTAAAGAAAATGAATTAATAATATATATTTTACTAAGTGATACATTTTTCAATGATCTAAATAAATACAATTGGTATAAAGAATTTATATTAAATTCCATAAAATCAGAAAAAAAATTAAGTTATACTATATATCCTATAAAAATAAATACCAAAACAATTGCAAATATTAATTTAATAAATAATCAAACAACCCCATATACATTTTTTAATTTATTAGAATATAATTTATATTATCAAATATTTTATCCTAACTTAAATATGTTATTACAAAATGGACAAATATTATTGAATATAATGTTTAACAATTTTCAAGGTTTAGCTTATAATTATCTTGGCAAAAATAATTTAAACTTTTATTATTCATATATTTATAACTTAAACGATGCTTTAAATTTATTTATTTCTTTAATCAAATCTTTTATTAATTTACAAATAAATATTGAAAATATATATAACATATATTTAGATGATTTATCTACCTACATTTATAGATTAAAAAATCTTAATTTATTTCCATTATTAATAATATTCAATGATCCCCAAAAATCTATCAAAGGTTTTATTTATCTTTACATTACCGTTACTTATAACGCAATAATATATAACTACTATATATCTTATTATAATTCAAACTTACAAAACTACAATAATTCAAACTACAATAATTTAAACTATGATAATTCAAATATTAATATATTTACTTTTGATGAATTTCTTAATTTAAACATAAACTTAATTAATAGCATAAATTATGATATAATGTTTGTTTTTGAAAAAATGAATTATATAATAAATAAAGAAAAAGTAGCTCTTGAGGAATCCAGAAGACAATCTTCAGCTTCAAGAGAAATTTCTGATATAATTTATAACGAATTAAGAAAAGAAAATCAACATAGATCAAATTTATATAATAAACTTAGAGAAAGTAATCAATATAGTAGTAATTTATTTAGGGAGATACAAAAAGGATTCGAAAAGGATAGAGAAGCATTTACTAATGCTTTCTCTGCTGCTATAAACAATGAAACTTATGCTAAAGATCCTATAACTAATGAAATATATAGAGTACCTGCTTATAGTGGTTTTGATAATGTAGAATACTACAGAGATAACTATAATTATTATTCTCCACCAGAAATATATCAAGTAAAATCTTATGATTATCAAGCTAAAGAATATTTAGAATCTCAAGGATACAAAAAAATGAAAACAGATAAATTTGGATTCGTTTATGAGGAAGAATAAATTTTAGGGATTTTTTAGGGGTAAAACCCCCTTAAGCAGTAAGTTAATTTAAAAAATAAAAAAAAATATAAAAAAAATGAGAAGTATATAGAGAAATTAAAAAATGAGTTTTTATAAAGTATCAAAAAAATTAGTTAATGTAAAAAAAATATTTGATTATTTTTTTATAATTTTTAGCTATAGTTTGTTATTTTTTTATTATTTTTTAGGAGTTTGTTTAGCTAGTAGTAATTTAGATAAACTAAATATTGAATATATTTTATCTTTTAAATATTATGATTATAATTTAAAAAGTAATATAGAATATTTTTTATTTAACAATAATCAGCAAATAGTAGATTATACTAATAATAAGATTTATATATTTCCTATTGATAAAAATGTTTTTAATATTTTAAATGAATTGTATAATTTAAAGGGTAAGGAGTTTCCAATTTATTATTATCCTCCTATTCCTAAAGAAAATATGAATAATAAAAAATCAAAAAATAAATCTGTTTCATTTGGAACAATTGCTTATTTAAAGAAATATTATGAATCTGATTTAGAGGTTATGTATCTTTATGATTACGCTACTCCTAATTTTTATAGATACATAGATTTGTCTTTAGCTTCTATATTGTATCCAATTGAGGATAATCTCAAAATATTGGTTAATCAGATAATGGTTTTAAGATTAAAGCCTAATGATCAAGAAAATAAAGTTAAGGATTATCTAGATTATTTAAATTATATTAAAGCTTTTAATAATTTAAATAAACCTGAAGTAGTTTTATATGAAGTTTTTTTTATTGATGATAATTTTTATTTTAAGTTTTTAGATACTAAGCTTAATATTATAAGGGTTTTTAAAGTTAATGAATATAAAGTTTATAAAGAATTAGGAAGCTATTATTTTAAGGATGTAGATATTTTTAAATTTTAAGTATTATTTAATTTTAAAGAATTATATTGATTAAAAAAGGGGGGAATGGGTATGAAAAATGTAAAACAAGAACAAACTCTAAAGGATTTAAAAAATGGAGATAATTTAAAAGACCAAGAAGAAGATAATAAAAATAACAAGAAGGAAAATTTGATATCAAAGGAAATAAAGGAAAACATGAATAAAGCTAATTTTGAATTTATTGATTTTAGGAAATATTTTAATATAACTGATCAGGATATAGATGAATTTTTTAAAAATAATGATAGTATTGATATAAATTTATTGGCTTCATTATCTAATGCATTTGGAGTTTCTAATTTTGAAGATGATGTTAAAAATATTATTACTGATTTTATTGAAAGTCATGGTTATGAATATAGTGTTGATTTAAAGGGTAATATAGTTGTTTTTAAAGATATACCTGATGAAGAATTTAAAGTAGCTTTGGTTAGTCATATAGATGAAGTTGGTTTTATTGTTAGTGAGAAAGTGAAGCATCCTTATGTTAAAGTTGAGCCTATTGGTGGATGGGATATAAAAAATTTATTATCTTCAAAAGTTATAATAAAAACAAGAAGTGGTTATGTAAAAGGGGTTTTTGCTTCTTTACCACCACATATTAAAAAAGATTTTAGTATTAAGGAATTTAGTGATTTATATGTTGATGTTGATTGTAATTATGATGTAGTAGATGTTGGGGATCCTTTGGTTTTAGAAAGTTATTTTGAGGTTATTTCTCCTTATAGTGTAATGGGTAAGGCTTTTGATAATAGAGTTGGAACTTATATTAATTTACATTTATTAAGGAATATAGAACCATTTGTTGATGTTTTACATATATTTACAGTTCAAGAAGAATTAGGATTAAGAGGATCTAGATTTATTCTTAATAATCAAAGATTTAGAGCTAATTTAATTATAGTATTGGAAACTACATCAGGTGAATCTCCTTATACTGATTCTCAGGTTTCTTATGTCTCTAAAGGACCAGTTTTAACTATAATGGATAAAAGTTATATAGCTAATCCTAAGTTAGTGGATTTTGTAAAGTTTATAGCAAATTCTTTGGATATTCCTTTACAGATAAAGAAACCTAATATTGGGGGTACTGATGCTGGATATCTCCAAGATTTAGCTAATACCATTATTATTTCTGTTCCTTCTAAATATATTCATACTAATTATCAAATAGTTCATTTAACTGATATACAAAATACTATAAGATTAGTTAAAAATATTATTCAAAATGCTGATTTTATTAAGTATCTTAAGGATATGCAAATTTAAATAAATATATTTTTTTTATATTAGTAATTTAAATATTTAGTTATAATTTTTACTATTTTATTAGATGCTTTAGTATCTCCGAATTCATTGGGTTTTAAATTTTTAGTAAAAATTTCATTAAAAAAAGAATCTCTTTTTGAAGATAAAGGATGAATGTTATTAAATTTGTTTATAAAATCTTTGTATAGTATATTGAAATTGTTTTTCAAAGTTTCAATCCATTCTGTTTCATTTCTTAAGGTTATAGTTGGTACTTTTAGTAAATAAGCTTCTTTTTGTAATCCTCCTGAATCAGTTAAAACCATAAATGAATTCAATACTAAAAAGATATTATCTGTATATTTTAAAGGATCAATTATTACAAAATCATTTAATATTTGATTTAAATTTTTTATGTTATTCAATATTTTTTTGGTTCTTGGATGTATTGGAAATATTATTTTTTTGTTATATATTTTTGAAACATTTTTTACAAAAATTAGTAATTCTTTTAATAATTCTGTGTTTTCTGTATTTTCTTGCCTATGGATTGTTAGTAATATATATTCTAAGGGTAGGATATTTAGTTTTTTTAGAATATCTATTTTATTATATTTTTTCTTTATTTCTTTTATAATTAGATTAAGTAAATCATACATAATATCTCCTACATTTATTGCTAAAGGGTTATTTATATTGTATTTTTTAAAGTTTAATTTATTAATTTTTTGGTAACTAATTAGCGATGGTATTAAATTTTTAAATCCTTCTTTTTTTAAATTTTTGATTGCATTTTTTGTAGGACAAAATAATAAGGTTGATATATTATCTGTTAGGATTCTATTAATTTCTTCAGGCATTAATTTATTGTAGCTTCTTAATCCTGATTCTATATGAGCTATTGGGATTTTTAGCTTAGATGATACAATTGATGCAGCTAATGTACTATTTGTATCTCCATATACTATAACCAAATCTGGATTTATTTTTAATAATATTTCTTCTATTTTTTTTATCATTAATGCTGTTTGTTCTCCTTGATTTGAAACTAAATTATAATCTATATCTAAATGATAATCTATATTCTCTATTAATAAATCTTCAAAAAATATTTTTGACATATTGTAATCATAATGCTGTGATGTATTGATAATTAGATGTTTTATTTGATTATTTAATTTTTTTTGAATTTTATTAAATTGATCATATATTGGTTTTAATTTTATATATTGAGGTCTAGTTCCTATTATACTCACTATTTTTTTCATACTAATTTTTTTTTATATTTTTTATATTATATGGTTTTTAAGTTAATTTTTCTAATAAACTTTTAATTTTTTCTTTAGGTAATGGGATTAAATTTTCTGAGATTATATTAAATTTATGTAGAATTAATGCATTTTCAAGTGAAATATTCTTAGGTAATATTATTCCTGGGCTATCTAAAATTTTTATGTTATATTCAATTGAAAACCATTGTAATGATCTTGTAGTTCCTACTTTATCTTCAACTTTTGCTTTAGATCTTTTTATTAACTTATTAATGATAGTGGATTTTCCTACATTTGGATAACCTATTACTACTACATTTATAAATAATTCTTTATTTGCTATTTCTTTTAAAGCTTTTTTTAATTCATTAATTTTATCTTTGTTTCCTACTATTATTAAAAATTCTTTTAGTTTTAAATTATTTTTTATTTTATCTGAATTTGATTTTATATTGTTTATAAAGTTTTGAAGTTTTTCTTGTTGTTCTTTATCTATTAAATCTGTTTTATTAAAAAATATTATAAGTATTTTATCTTTTAGTTTGAATTGGTTTAATATGCCTAAATCAAAGGTTAATTCAAAGATTCTTGAGTCTATTACATATATAATTGTATTTATTTTTTTTATTATTTTTTGAATTATATCTATTGATTTTTTTATATGTAATGGAAAAGATAGCTTTATTTGATTATTTTTTATATCTTCCATATATTTTATTATTACTACATTTTTCATATTAATCTTTTTTTATTTATTTAGTTTAATAAAGGTATTATAAGATATTTTAAGAAATCTAAAATTGGATAAACATTGAATTAATTTTAATATTATTAATTTAAAACAATTAATTTTTAAATATAGGAGGAAAAAACTATGAATAATAGAGAATTCAAAAATAACTTTTATAAAGAATTTGATTTTTTAGATATTGAGCTTTATAAATATAAAGTGGTAGAAAAAATAAATTTTTTAAGTATAGATGAGCGAGAAGAAATTTTAAAAAAAGCTAATTATAATTTATTTAATATATCATCTAAATATATAACGATAGATTTATTAACAGATAGTGGTACTAATACTATAAGTGATCTACAACTTAGTAATATGATGTTATATGATGAATCTTATGCTGGGGCAAGTAGTTATGAAAAATTTTTACAAGCCGCTAAGGAATTTTGTAATAAAGAGTTTATTTTTCCTGTACATCAGGGTAGAGCAGCTGAGAAAATATTAGCTGAGATATTTACTAAACCTGGTTCTATTGTTATTAGTAATACTCACTTTGATACTGGGTTTGCTATATACAAACATTTTAAAGCTAATCCTATTAATTTACCAACTCCTTTTTATAATGATAAAAATTATAATTTTAAGGGAAATATTGATTTAGATAGATTAGAAGATACTTTAAAAAAAGAAAATGAAAATGTTAGCCATGTTGTTATGACTATAACTAATAATGCTTTAGGTGGCCAACCTGTTGATTTGCAAAATTTAAAACAAGCTTACGAGATTACTAAAAAGTATAATAAAATCTTTATTATAGATGGTTGTAGAATAGCTGAAAATGCTATTCTATATAAAAAAATAACTAATACTAATAAATCTATTAAAGACATAATTCATGAATATACCAATTTTTGTGATATATTTTATATGAGTACTAAAAAAGATGGTATAGCTCATATGGGGGGATTTATTGCTACTAATGATAAGGAATTGATTCCTAAGATTAGGCAATTAGTTATTTTGTATGAAGGGTTTCCAACTTATGGTGGATTATCTGGTAAAGATATGGAAGTAATAGCTGTTGGTTTGCAAGAAGTATTAGATGAAGATTATTTAAATTACAGACTGAAACAAGTAAGATTTTTAGGGGAATTATTAAAAACTATAGGAGTACCTATAATAGAGCCCATAGGGGGTCATGCTGTTTTTGTTAATGCTACTGAATTTATTAAACATTTAAAACCTGAGGATTATGTTGGGCAAAGTTTAGTTATTGAACTTTATAGATTAGGTGGGATTAGAAGTGTTGAAGTAGGTTATCTTATGTATTCTAAGGATGCTATAATGAATTTGGTTAGATTAGCTATTCCAAGGAGAACTTATACCTATAAACATTTAGAATATGTTGCTAATATTTTTTCTATTATAAAAGAAAATGTAAATAAATTAAAACCTTATAGATTAGTAGAAGCTGATGAACTAGTACCTCATTTTACTGCTAAATTAGAACCAGTTTTAAATACTTAATTTAATATTATAGTTAAAATAAGTAATAAAATGGGGTGAAAAAAAATGAAAAAAATATAGTGTTAATTATTGTTATCTGTAATATTAAGTTTTAAATTATCTGTAATAATGATTAGTTGTAATATTAATGAAGGAAGTAAAGGAAGTTTAGGAGGATATACCTCAGCAATAGGGAAAGTATCAAATAATTTTGGAACAAATTTAGGAAGAGATATATTATCATATAACATCGGACGTACAGTCCTCGTTATATGTTATATAACTCAGGAATACATTCCTTCGTTATATGT
>JBMFOW010000032.1:0-14279 GCA_049969455.1 bacterium
CCCCCTTTTTTTTATTTTTTTATCTTATCTTAATGCTTAAGGGGCTTTGCCCCTTAAAAAACCCCACCAAGCGTTTTCACCCAAAAACCCCTTCTATTCCTTTTTATTTTTAACTTATTTTACCGTTTAAGGAGTTTTACCCCTTAAGAATCCCCATTAGGAGAGGGGTTAAAAACTCCCTACTCTCTAAAAAACACCATGAACTATAATACATCTACTTTTTAACTAACAGGTTTTTTATAAAAATAAGCGATAACCTGTTTAGCAATAACATAGGCATTATAAGCTGCACCCCTTAACAAGTTATCACTAACACTCCAAAAACCTAACAAATTACTATCTAACTTCCTTATCCTAGAAATATGAACTTCATTGGTATTTGAAACATTATAGGGAACAGGCAAATTATTATTATCTAACCAGATTTTTAAAGATTTAGTAATATTACCAAATTCAATTAAATCATCAATTAATTTATTATAATTAAAATCTTGTTTAGTTTTAACATAAACCACTTGACTATGAGCTCTAATAACTGGAACTCTAACAGTAAAAGGAAAAACTTTAAATTTTGAATTTAATATTTTTTGTGATTCAAGAATAATCTTTTTCTCTTCAGTACAAATAATATCTTCAGAATTAGAATTATCAAAAGAACCTATAACAGGAAATAAATTATAAGCAATAGGATAAGGTAAATGTTTATTAGTAAAATCATTAGTTTTAATTTGATGTTTAAATTCTTCCAAAGCTTTTTTTCCGGCACCAGAAACAGATTGATAAGTAGCAAGAAAAACTTCTTCTATTCCATATTTATCTAAAATAGGTTTTAAAGGAATAACTAACTGAATAGTAGAGCAATTAGGATTAGCTATTATTTTTTTATTTGATTTTATTTTATTTAAGTACTCATTATCTATTTCAGGAACAACCAAATTAACCTCAGGATCCAATCTAAAAAATGAGCTATTATCAATAACAAAAGTATGAGCAAATATTTTAGGAGCAATATAAGCACTGACTTCATTATCAACACATAAAAAAACTATATCTTGTTTCTTTAATTCTTCAAAATCAATATTATCGCTAGAGCCTAATCCCAAAATTTGCCAATCTTCATTATTTTGAATTAATTTAGCTAATTCATTACCAACTAATCCATTTATTCCTATTATAGCTACTTTCATATTTAATTAGTAAATCAAGGTATAATTAATACCCTGAGCTGCGTATTTATATTCCGCCCTTTTATATTAAATTATAAAAACAGCAGGCGGTATTAATTATTAACATTTACTTGAATATAATACTTAGAATTAACATTAATTAACTCCTCAAATTTTTTAAAATCAAAAATAAAATTTTTATTAATATCATTATTTTTATTTATTTTTTGGATATTATTCTGAAGTTTTAAAACAAAATGATTAATATCAATTTCTTTATTTTTTTCTTGAATAATTATATCAATATTGGGATTATATTTACAAGCAGTTAATGCATTGTAATATTGATGATTATCAGCAGCATAGGGATAAGGTATCAATATAGCATTTTTATTAAGATATAATAT
This sequence comes from bacterium, assembly GCA_049969455.1. Classification (GTDB taxonomy): domain Bacteria; phylum DRYD01; class DRYD01; order DRYD01; family DRYD01; genus CAKZQG01. The sequence goes on from JBMFOW010000032.1 coordinate 1,574, forward strand.
TTCAGTAGTAGCAATCCCACCTGATCTACTTATAACTATATCACTATCTAAATAAAAATCTATTATTTCATCAACATATTCTAAAACATTTATCTCTAAATAATTATTAATTCCATAAATTTTAATAATTAATTTATTTTGATTTATTATTTTATCATAATTTAGATTTTCTTTAGTTTGTAATATTTTAAATAAATTATCTTTTATTTCGTTATAATTTTTTTTCCCAGAAATAAGGAATATTTTTTTAATATAATCAAAGTTGCTATTGTTTAATAAAAAATCAATAAATTTAAGTGCTAATTCATTAATGGATTTAGCCCCTAAACTACCTCCTATAAAAAGTAAATTAACTGAATTATTACTTAATTTATTATCTAAATTAGTTTTACTATTATCTATTAAATAGAATTCTTTTCTTAAAGGGTTAGGGAAAATAAAAGATTTATTATGATAAATCTTATTAATATGATTTAAAGATTCTTTAAAAGGTAAAATAATAATATCAGCAAAGTTAGCTAATAATTTATTAGCTTTACCAACTAAAACGTTTTGTTCCATAATAATTAGTTTTTTATTTTTTAATTTAGCAGCAAAAGCAGCAGGAATACTATTAGAGCTACCCAAGGTTATTACAACATCTATTGATAATTTATCTATTAAACTAGATACAAATAAAACATCACTAAAAAAAACTGAAATATTAGAAAATAGATTTTTTAAATAAAAGTGATAGAATGGTTTTATATAAAAAACTTGGATTTTAAATTTTTGTTCTAATTCAGAAGCTTGAGAAATATTAACAGAATTAATTGGAAGAAGCAAAAAATAATTATTAGAATTGAGATTTTGAATAATAGAATAAGCAGGATAAAAGTGCCCCCCTGTACTTCCAGCACAAAATAAAATATTCTTCATCTAAATTTCTAATTACTATTATCTATGATTTTTATCTATGTATATCTAATATATATTTTTCTAATTAGATTACTAAATCCTTTTTTAATTGACTTTATTATTAAAAAACATACAAAATAATTAACTTACTACTCTATAATTAAGCAGACAGTTTTAAAATAGCTACGTTTCGCGAATTTCCACCAAAACAAATAGAAAACAATATTATATCATTTTTTATTTTTCATTATATTAGGAACAGAATTTATACAACCAACTGTAGTATTAACATTTTGAGGAGAAAAAGTAAAATTTTGATCTTCAAATAATGAATCATTATTCATAGAATTTGTTATATATACATAATTTAAATTACCATTATAATCTCCAATAATATTACTTTGATTATTTGTTACATTAAATACGCAATTATTAGGATCTAAAATAAAATTATTAGATATTTTTAAAGCATAACCTAATCTTAAATCATAGCTTACATCTCCTTCAGAAAAGCTATAGTAACTAAATCTACTTGCAAAAAATCCCCCATCAGGAGTTAAACACATAGTCATAGAACCTAAATTTCCTTGAGGAGTAACACCTGCTCCTAAACTATCCTTAGGTGATAATCTAATTTCATTAATTATACCTAAATTATCTTTATTTATCTTTAAAAAATGTATATCTGGATTAATATTACTTGAATTACTAATACCAATAACAATATTACCATCAATAAGGAAAGTAGATGAAGTAGATATTAATGAATTATTTAAAGTATAGGTTAAATTATATTCTTTTGAAGAAATTCTATTAGGATTATTAAAATTATTTAGATTTATCTTAGATATTACCAAATTACCATTTGTACTTTTATCTATTAAATAAATGTTATCATTATTATCTAACAAGGGTACTTGATGAATATTACCATTAACATAGAAAATTAAGGCTTGTGATAAATCTTTTTTAGCTACAACAACTCCATAATTATTATTAACAGAATCATTGTTATAAGTAGCTACGTAATCATTATTAACAAAAATATTTTCAAAAGAATAATTAGATACTTTTTTAGCTATATAACTAAAATTAGATAAATTTAATTTAATAATGTGCCCATAATGACCTACCAAATATAAGTATCGATTATTACTTGGATCATTAAAAATATATATAGGTCCAGTATCTAAATATGATTTTATAATATTTAAGTTACCTGTAATTTTATCTAAACTAAAAATCAAACCTGGAGGGTTAGGTTTAAGCAAACCTTTATTAATTTGATTATTAGCCAATACTCCATTATTTATAACATTTTTATTCCAACCTGCAATTAATAGTTTATTATTGTCAAAAGGATTAAAACAAATATTAGTTAAGCCAATATCATTATTATCAGTTGTGTAATACTTTGCATAATTAAGTGTTAAATCTGGATTTAATTTTATTACTGTATATTTTCTTGTAGAATCTGTAGAATCTTGTTGCCACCCTGAAATATAGTAATTATTACCATCAAATAATACTCCGTTATACCAATTATAGAGATAATTAGAATAATTATGACTGCTCAAACTTCCACCTATAATAAAAACAGCTCCATTTATATTTCCCCTTGAAGATCCTGAATTACCACTATTACCACCAAAACCATAATAATATCCTATAAATTTATTATCCCAAGATCCACAGCTTGTTATTAACAATCCTACTACTAAAATCATTATACTTGCTATTAAAAATAACATTATATTTTTTTTCATTTTTTCACCTCCTTTTATTACTTATATTATTCAAAAAAAAAAAAAAAAAATCCTGCTTTTTTTATAAAAAATTTGAATTTATAAACTATTAAACTAAATTATAGTCCAAAGATTTTGGTATATTTAATTCTTTTAGAATTAGCATAATTATGAGCTTCATCTCTTAGCATTCTTAAAAAATTCCAAACCTCTAAAGCCTGTTTTCTTAAATCTAATTCAACTATTTGATTTTTATCAATTTTAAACAATATCCTATCTTCCGGCTTAACAATTGATAATAACTTTATAGATAATAATTCTGGATAATTTGAGATTACTCGATAAGCTGAATTAAGTTGATTTTTACCACCATCTATCAGTATAACTTGAGGAAATAAATTAAGACTTTTATCTTTATAAGTTTCAAAATCAATTAAATACTTAATTCTTCTTTGCAAAAGCTCTTCAATATTAGATACATCATCAAAATTATTATGAAGCTTAAATATTCGATATTTATCTTTTTTAAGTTTATTTTTTTCAAAAACAATTAAAGCTCCATAAGTGTTTTCTCCATAGAAATGACTAACATCTATAGCCTCTATCCTATTTATAGATTTTATACCTAAAATCTCAGCTAATTTTTTTAATATATTCTCTTTATTATATACCTGATTCTTTAAATAACTATTTTTAATAAGATTGTTTAAATAATCAATTATTTCCCTGTCATCCTCACTTATAGGAAGTAATTTTAAACTCTTAAATTTATTTATTAAATCCTTATCATCTAATATATCTTGATAAACAATAGAATCACTTAAACCATTAACTAAATTTTGTAAAAATTTATCTAAAGCATCAGTATAGAAATTAGTTTTTAATTCCTTAAAGTTAGAGGTATTAGGAATATATTGTAAAATTGTATTTAAAAGTATCTGCTCTTTAGAAAGATCTTTAATATTTTTTAATTCAAAAATTTGCGCATTCTTTACAATATTAGTTAATTCATTAGAATATAATTTAGAAATAGCTACTAAAATAGAATCATCTAAAAGATCTGAAAAATAAATATAATATTTTTCAACATCTTGTATATAATTAGAGATATATTTCTCTAAAGTTCTAATTTTATTTCTTATAACAATAGCTTTTTCATATTCTAAATTGTTTTTAAGAATTTCTAATTGATCATAAAGCTCTTTTATATACCCTTCAATAGTATTTTTATCTTTAGATAAAAATTTAATAGCAAGTTCTAAATTTTTATTATAATATTGATAATCTATTTTATCTTGACAAATTCCACTACAATAATTAGAATAATAATACATACATAAATTAGGTTTATACCTTTTAAAATTATATTTACAAAGTCTAATACCAAATAAATTACCTAAAGTTTTCTTTAGATAATCAAAATTATAGATATTAAAAAAAGGACCAATAAAGAAATTTATATTTTCATCTAAAGTAGAAGTAATATCAAAATAAGGTACTCCATCCCTATTAACCAATACTATATATTTTAAAGGCTTTTGATACTTAAATTGAATATTAAAAAACGGTTTATATTTATAAATTAAAATCGCTTCAGTTATTAATGCTTCTTCTTCAGAGTTTAATACTTTATAATCTATTTTATAGGTTTTTGATATTAACTCTTTCGATTGATGTAAATGTTGTAGTAATCTTTGTTTTAAATTTTTAGCTTTACCTATATATATTATATTATTGTTGATATCATAAAAAAAATAAACCCCTGGTAAATTAGGAGTATTTAAAACAATCTTTTTTAAGTAGTTATTCTTTGGAATATCAATCATTTCAAGCTTTAAAAACATTAGGATAATGATTCTTAATAAGATTCCTAGTATCTATTACTAAATTAGAATTCTTAGCAATAAACTCAGGATCATATAAACTATGATCAGTTACTACTATAACTACATCATATTTTCTTAAATTTTCTTGAGTTAATTCTACCGATTCTTTTAAAATATTATATTTTCTAAATTTAGGAGATTTAGGAATATATGGATCATTATAATCTACTTTACAATTATAATCGTTTTCTAATATATCTATTATTTTTAAAGCTGGGGATTCTCTTGCATCATCCACATCCTTCTTATAAGCTAACCCTAACACCAATACATTACAACCAAAAATAGATTTATTAAATTTATTTAAAACTTCTATAGTTTTTTGAATAACATAATAAGGCATATAAGTATTAATTTCTCCCGCTAACTCTATAAATTTTGTATTAACATCATATTCTTTAGCTTTCCAAGTTAAGTAAAATGGATCAATAGGGATACAATGTCCCCCTAAACCAGGCCCAGGATAAAAAGCCTGAAACCCAAAAGGCTTAGTCTTTGCAGCTTCAATTACTTCCCAAATATCTATCCCCATTCTATCAAAAATTATCTTTAATTCATTAACTAAAGCAATATTAACTGATCTATAAATATTCTCTAATAATTTAGCAGCTTCAGCTACCTTAGGTGAAGATACTTCCACAACTTTATCCACTACTAAACTATATAACTTAGATATCAATATCAATGATTCCTTATTTATCCCACTTACTATTTTAGGTACTTGCTTAAAAGTAAATTGCTTATTACCCGGATCTTCTCTTTCAGGTGAAAAACCTAAATAAAAATCAACCCCAGCTACTAATCCACTCTCTTCCAAAATATTTTTTAAATCTACTTCTGTAGTTAAAGGATAAGTAGTTGATTCCAAAATTACCACCTGATTCCTTCTTAAATATTTTGAAATAGTTCTAGCTGTATTAAAAACATAAGTCATATCAGGATTCCTATATTTATCCAAAGGAGTAGGAACACAAATTATTATAAAATCTACCTGATTTAATAAACTAAAATCATCAGTAGCTTTAAAATTATTACTAATTTCTTCTATTACTTTATCACTTATATATTTTATATAACTTTTTTTGTTATTAAGTAATTCAACTTTATTTTTATCAATATCAAAACCAATAACTTTGATATTATTTTTAGAAAAATTAATAACTAAAGGTAATCCAACATAACCTAATCCAATAATACCTACTATTATTTCTTTATCTTGGATTTTTTTTAATAATTCTTTCATAGTTTTCACTCCTTTCTTTTTTTATTATTATATACATATAACTTTTTAATTATATTTGTCTATAATCTACAAAATGTCCGTAAATAGCAGTAGCAGCAGCCATAGCAGGGCTAACTAAATGGATTCTTCCTCCTTTACCTTGTCTATTTTCATAATTTCTATTAGAAGTGGAAGCACATCTTTTACTAGGTTCTAATATATCAGGATTCATTCCTAAACGCATAGAGCAACCACTTTCCCTCCATTCAAATCCAGCTTCTTTAAATATCTTATCTAATCCTTCTTTTTCAGCTAATAATTTAACTTGAGTAGAACCAGGTACAACCATTGCTCTAACATGCTTACTAACTTTCTTACCCTTAACTATTTCAGTAGCTATTCTTAAATCTTCAATTCTAGCATTAGTACAAGATCCAATAAATACTCTATCTACTTTTATATCAGTTATTTTAGTACCAGGTTTAAGATCCATATATTCTAAAGCTTTAATAGCAGCTTTCCTTTGGACTTCATCTTCAAAATCATTTGGATCAGGCACTACTCCATTAACACTTACTACTTGAGAAGGATTAGTTCCCCAAGTTACTTGCGGTTCTAAATTTGAGACATCTACTTCAACTGTTTTATCATATTTAGTATTTTCATCAGTTTTTAAAGATTGCCAATAATTCAAAGCTCTTTCCCAATCTTTACCTTTAGGAGCAAATAGTTTATTTTCGAGGTATTTAAAAGTAATATCATCAGGAGCAATTAAACCTGCTCTACCACCTGCTTCTATGCTCATATTACTTATAGTTAATCTCCCTTCTATACTTAGCTCTTTTATAATATTTCCAGTATATTCTATTACATATCCACTTGCTCCATTAGTACCTATTTTACCTATTATATATAAAATTATATCCTTAGGGTATATGAATTTAGGTAATTTTCCAGTTATTCTTATTTCCATAGTTTTAGGTTTTCTAAGTTTTATAGTTTGAGTAGCTAAAACCAGTTCAACTTCAGAAGTACCAATACCAAAAGCTAAAGCACCTAAAGCCCCATGCGTTGAAGTATGAGAGTCTCCATAAACTATAACCATTCCTGGTTGAGTTAATCCCAATTCTGGAACTATAACATGTACTATCCCCTGATAAATACTATCTATACCAAAAAATAAAATATTATGTTCTTTACAATTTTTTTCTAAAGTTTCTATTTGTTTTTTAGCAATTGGATCCTCTATTGGTAGCTGATTAGGTGTAGTAGGTACATTATGGTCACAAGTAGCTACCGTTAAATCTGGACGTCTAACTTTTCTATTTTTTAATCTTAAATTTTCAAAAGCTTGAGGAGATGTTACTTCATGTATTAAATGTAAATCAACATATAACCCATAAAACCCATCTATTTCATAAACTACATGATTTTCCTATATTTTTTCAAATAAAGTCTTCATAATTTAAACCCCTTTTAATTTTTATATTTACAAATTAATTAAACTACTTTAAATTAATTTCCATAGATTAATTCATATATAAGTGTTAAATAATCTTTTAAGTGTCTAGTAATCAAGAATTTATATTTAACGATATTATGGGCATTTTGTCCCATTGTTTGTCTTAATATTTTATCAGCCAATAACTGTCTTGCTCTAAAAGCTGCACCTTGATAAGTACTTACTAAATATCCATTGAATCCATCTATTATTTGTCGTTTAATCCCCCCTGTATTACCCCCTATAACTGGTTTATATTTATACATAGCTTCTGAAACTACTAACCCAAAGCCTTCTTTTATTGACTTTTGAAAAACTATAGTTGCTGCTCGTTGAAAAGCGTTTACTTCTTTATGGCTATCTGGTGGTAAATTTAATACAAAAACATTTTTATCATCTATTGTTTGATTTATTACTTCTTTATATACTTCTTCTCCTTCAGGATCATCCGAAGCAAATGAACCTAACAAAACTAACTGACAATCATATTTTTTTCTTATCAGTTTATAAGCATTATATACTCCAATAGGATCTTTTAGTTTATCAAATCTAGATACTTGTAAAAGTATAGGCTTTTCAGGATCTACTGAAAATCTTTCTAATACTTTTAATATAAATTCATTATCTAAGGGTATATTTTTAGGATGTAAAGGATCAATAGAAGGAGGGATTATATAGGTAGGGATTTTTATTTTTTTATAGATAAAGTCAGGCATATGGAATATTGCTACATCATAAGAATTAATAAATAATTCAATAAAATCCCAAGCTTTAGGATGCGGAGTAGAAGTATCTATATGGCATCGCCAAATCCATTTTTGATGTTTTTGTTTTTTTACAACCAAAGCTAAAGGTTGAGGATCATGAATAAAAACTACATCATAATCTTCAGTATTTATTTCACTTAAATTTTCATAAGTAGTTTTTAAATATATATTTATTTCATTACTTTCTATATCTTCATTAGTATTTAGATGAAGCAAATTATGCAATTTTTTAGTAAATTTAAAAAAATCATTATTACCTTTAATAATTTTCCAATCAGTTTTTATACCTAAGCTATTCATTAAAAATACTAAACTATTTAAGATTTCAGCTACTCCACCACCTTTATTGGTACTATTTACATGGAGTACTTTTATATTCTTTAATTGATTAGCTATTATTTCTAATTCATTAAGCTCTTCCTTAGGTATAATATGTTCATAATTTGTCAATATTGTCATTTAGTTAATACCTCCAAAATTATCTTTTTTATTTCAAACAAATTTAAAGCATAGACATCTATTTTATTAATTATTTCAGCTTGTTGATAATATCCTATTGAATTTAAGTATTCCGAGTAATCATTAATATCTTTTTTATTATCTAATTTTGACATTATTAAATGATAAAATATTGAATTTATACTAGAGTTTTTTATTCCATTTATAAATTCTTGTATATTAGTAGCATAAAAATTAGTATAAAATGTATTTCTTTTAACACTTAAAAAGTAAAATGGTTCTTGAATTAATTTATTATCTTTATTTTGATATTCAATAATTATATCTAATAAATCCTGCCTAAGTTTTTGAATATCAAAGTATTCTGTAGGATCTATTAAAGCTATTTCTTCAGCTATAGAATAATAGCCATTTTTATAAAACCAATAGGAAAAACTATTTGGATATATAGTAGAATAATGGTTAAAAATGTTAATATAAAAGTGATATAATAAGGAATTGTCAGGAATAATTTTAAGAGCCATTATAAAACTATCTATTGTATTTGCTGATATTTGAGTATAAGAAGTTATCCAAAATTCAGTTTTAAACTTAAAAATATTATCCATTTCTATATTGTTTGTAAAATAATTTAATATAAAATAAACAATTCACTCTAATTTTAAAATTAAAAATCTTTATGTATAATCCTTTTTTAAATGATATTAACGATATTTTTAAATGATATTTTTTGAAGGATAAATAAATAAAATGTAGAAGAATAAAAAGAGGGATTAAAAGATTAAGGGCAGGTGGCCGAGCGGTCAAAGGCATGGGACTGTAAATCCCACGGGCGAGAGCCCTTCAGTGGTTCAAATCCACTCCTGCCCATTCCTAAAATAAAAAAAAATCTAAAAAATTTAAATAATTTAAAGTGAGTGGTAACTTTTGCTTAAAGGTCAAAAAATTTTCTTACTCCCTATAGAAAGACATGATATAATAACCCTAAACGAATGGTTAAAAAAAGATCTTGATTTTTACCTAATTTCTCCTGGTGCTTTGTTTAATCTAAATCTAGATGAACTTGAAAATTGGTATAACTCATTAATATATAATCCCAAAGTTAGAGTATTTGTAATAAGAAATATAGAACATAAAACACCTATTGGATTAGTTGAACTTAACAACATAGATTGGAAAAACAAAAACGCAGAAATAGGAATATTTATAGCATATCAAAATTTAAGAAACAAAGGATTTGGAAGTGATACACTATTAACTTTAATTAACTACTCTTTTAATGAACTTAATTTATTCAAATTATATGCTAAAATATCTGAAGATAATTACCCATCTATTAGACTCTTTGAAAAATTTAACTTCAAAAAAGAAGGGACCTTAAGAAAAAATATATTTAAAAATAATCAATATATCGATTTAATAATCTACGGATTACTAAAAGAAGAATTTAATAAAAAATAATAGATGAAAACTAAGCTATTTTTTTTAACTAATTTTATTTTTTTACTATTAATTTTATTCTCAATTTATAAAGAAATAGAAAAAACTAAAATGATAAAATTAAAAATAAATAATACTAAAAATGAAATAGAAAATTTGAAATATGATTTAAATTTAATTTTAGTTGAGATCAATTTATATAAAAATCCTAATTATTTAAAAAAAATTTTACTTAAGAATTATTTGATGAATACTAAAGAATTTATATTAATCATAAAAATGAATTAGTTTATTAAAGAAGTAATAAAGGAGGGAAGTTAATATGTCTAAAAAAGATAATAAAAAAAACAATATAAACAAAAACAATAATTCCGAAGATAGAAGTGATAAAGATAAAGAATTTGAAAAAAAACTAAAAAAATTTTTAAGAGATAGTGCTCAAAATATAGCTCAACAAAGAAAAAATATTGAACGAAAACAAAAATAAAAACAATATATAAAAATAACTAAATTTAAAATAAGTTAGTGCTTAATTTCGAGGAGGATTAGTCTTATGGATCTTTCTAAAACTGTTAATTTACCCTATACGGATTTTGAAATGAAAGCTAATTTACCAATAAATGAACCCAATATCATAGAATTTTGGAAAGAAAATAGGATATATTATAAAGCTTTAAACAAAAATAAATCAAATAATAAAGTTTTTATATTACATGATGGTCCTCCATATTCAAATGGAAAAATACACTTAGGACATGCTCTAAATAAAATACTAAAAGATATAATTGTAAAATATAAGACATTAAAAGGGTATTATTGTCCATTTATACCAGGTTGGGATACCCATGGATTACCTAATGAAAAAGCCGCAATAGATAATTTCAAAATAGATAGAAAAAAAGCATCTCCAACATATATAAGAGAAAAATCAAAAGAAATCGCAATAAATTATTCTGAAATTCAAAAAGAACAATTCATAAGATTAGGAGTCTTTGCTGATTGGGATAACCCTTATCTAACTTTAAATCCATCATATGAAGCAACTATCATTAAATCATTTGGTGATTTATACCAAAACGGATATATTTATAGAGATTTAAAACCCGTTTATTGGTGTTATGAATGTGAAACCTCATTAGCTGAAGCTGAAATAGAATATAAAAATAAAATTTCACCATCTATTGTAGTTGAATTTAAATTATTAAACCAAGAATTTCTTAAAAAATATAACTTAGATAATATATATATATTAATATGGACAACAACTCCTTGGACTCTACCTGCTAATGTAGCATTAGTATTTAAACCAAACTCTAATTACATTATCTTCAGTTATAATAATAAAAATTATATAGTATCAAAAGAAGCATTATTTAATTCTTGGCAATTAGAATTTATAAGAAAAAGTGATTATAAAATTATAACAGAATTTAATTCAAATGAATTAGAAAATTTAAAAACTAAGCACCCATTTTTAGATAGAGAATCAATATTATTACCTGCAGATTATGTAGATATATCAGATGGTACAGGTATTGTACATACAGCCCCTGGACATGGTTTAGAAGATTATTTAACTGGTAAAAAATATAATTTACCTATTTTATCTCCTATTGATGCAGAAGGAAAATTTACACAAGAAATTGAATTTCTTAAATCTATTCATATAACTAAAGCAAACGATATTATAATAGAAACCATAGAAAAAAATGGGTTATTATTAAATAAGGGTAGTTATGAGCATAGTTATCCCCATTGCTGGAGATGTAAAAATCCAGTTATATTTAGAGCTACTTATCAGTGGTTTTTAGATGTTCAAAAGATGAAAGATAAACTAATACATGAAGTAAATAACGTAAAATGGTATCCCGAATGGGGTTTAATAAGAATGTTAAATATGCTAGAAAATAGACCAGATTGGTGCTTATCAAGGCAAAGAGTATGGGGAGTGCCAATACCAGTTTTGTATTGTAAAAATTGTCAAAAACCAAACATTAGTAAAGAATTAGCTTATCACATAGCAGATATAATATCATCAGAAGGTAGTGACTCCTGGTTTAAAAATAATTCTGAATACTTTAAACCTAAAGGATATAAATGTACGTATTGTGGATATGAAGATTTCGAAAAAGAAAAAGATATATTCGATGTTTGGTATGAATCCGCAGTTAGTCATATTAATGTTTTATATAATAATTTAAACAATCATCCAGCAGATCTATACTTAGAAGGAGCAGATCAGTATAGAGGTTGGTTTCAAGTATCTCTAATTACAAGTGTAGGAATATTTAATAGAGCTCCTTATAAGTCAGTACTTACTCATGGATGGGTATTAGATGAATTAGGAAGAGCTATGCATAAATCTTTAGGTAATGTTATTGATCCCATGGAAATAGTTGAAGAATACGGTGCTGATATACTCAGATTATTCTTCGCTACTACTGAATATACAAACGATATAAAAATGTCTAAAAAAACAATACAAACTGTTACAGAAATATATAAAAAAATAAGAAATACTATCAGATTTATCTTAGGTAATCTATATGATTTAGATATAAATTCACTTGAAATTCAAATAGATAACTTACCCACTTTTGAAAAGTATATATTATATAAATTCAAAGAACTATTAAAAGAAATAGATTTATTTATGGATAGATATGAATTTCATAGGTATGTTAATTCTATTTACGATTTTATTGTTCATGATTTAAGTTCATTATATTTAGATATTAGAAAAGATGTATTATATACTTATGATAAGAATTCTTTTGAAAGAAGAGCTA
>JBMFOW010000033.1:0-14054 GCA_049969455.1 bacterium
GAAAGGAGGATATGAGTAGGTATATAGGACCAGTTTGTAAATTATGTAGACGTGAAGGAATAAAATTATATCTTAAAGGCGAAAAATGTTATACGGAAAAATGTCCATTAGAAAAGAGGAATTACCCTCCAGGACAACATGGGTTTGTTAAAAGGAGACCTAAGTTAACTACTTATGGATTAAGATTAAGAGAAAAACAAAAAGTTAGGAGAATTTATTGGGTTAATGAAGGTTTATTTAGAAAATATTTTAATGAAGCTAAAAGATTAGCAAGGTTGGGTAAAGGATTTACTGGACCTAATTTAATGAGAATATTAGAAAAGAGATTAGATAATGTTTTATATAGAGCTAATTTAGCAGTTTCTAGATTACAAGCTAGACAATTAATAGTTCATAATTTTGTTAAAGTTAATAATGTTAAAGTAGATATACCTTCTTATTTGGTTAAAGTAGGTGATGTTATTCAGTTAGAACCAAAAGCTTTAAATGTTATTAAACCTTATTTAGAGAATTCTAATAAATTAAATGTACCTTCTTGGATAAATGTTAATTTTGATAATTTAACCATTAAGATTGTTAGAGAACCTGAAAGAAGTGATATTGAGTATCCAATTGAAGATAATTTAATAGTAGAGTTCTATTCTAGGTAATTTATTAATTTTTTTAGTTATAATTTTTATTAGTGAGGTAAGGGGGTTTTAAAAGTATGTTAATTACTAATGAAGGCATAAGAGCTGGTACTTTAGTATTAGAACCTACTTATGGTAGATTTTTAGTAGAAAATTTACCTAAGGGAATGGGAATTACACTGGGTAATACTTTAAGAAGGGTTTTATTATCTTATATTCCTGGTGCTGCTATTTTTTATGTTAAATTTTCTAATGTTGTTCATGAATATGAACCGATTGATGGAGTTAAGGAGGATCCAATAGATATTATATTGAATCTTAAGGGTGTTAGGTTTAGATATGATAGTAAAGAGCCATTTGTTAAAGTATTTTTAAATGTTAAAGGTCCAGCAGAAGTTTTAGCAAAAGATATAAAGTGTCCAGAACGTGTTAGTGTTATCAATAGAAATCATTATATTGCTACTATAACTACTAATACTACTTTAGAATTTGAGGCTGGAGTTATGTTAGGAATTGGTTATGTACCTGCTGAAGATCATGTATTTCCTTCTGAAATACCTGCTACTATTGGTTATATCAAAGTTGACAGTATTTTTTCTCCTATTGTTCAAGTTAATTATTATACTGAACTTGAAAGAAAAGGTGAAAAAGTTGCTTTTGAAAAACTATATCTAGAAATTTGGACTGATGGTAGTATCACTCCAAAAGAAGCACTTTCTAAAGCTCTATACATTATTAAAGATTATAATGATAAATTATTAAGTGAATATGCTGTTTCTGAAGATTTTCTTAAGATTAATTCTTCTAAAACTAATACTAATGTTAATAATTTAACTTTAAAAGATTTGAATTTATCTTCTAGAGCTTTAAATGCTTTAAAAAGAATTGGTATTAATACCCTTGAAGAATTATTAAGTTATTCTGAAGATGATTTATTAACTGTTAGAAATTTAGGTGGAAAATCTTTAGAAGAAATTAAAGAAAAATTAAAAGAATTAGGATTATCTCTTAAAAAAGTCTAGAAAAGATGAGATTATAAGAGATGGCTTGTTTTTTGAAAGGAGTGTTAATTATTTATAAAAAAATAGATTAATCAAAAGTCCCTTTTTATTGAAATTGAGCTAAAAAAGTTGAATTTCTTAAAAGAACTTTTTTAATAATTTAAAAATTTTTAATTGTTAAGAATAGGAATAAAAATAGAGAGATGGAGGTGAATAAAAAATGTTTTCTCAAGAAAATAAAAAAAATATAAAATCTTTGTTTTTTATTTTTTTATCTAATATTTTTATTATTTTTATTTTATTTATTCAATTAATTTTTGCGAATTCTTATTTTGATTATAAAAATAATAGTAATTATAAAAATCAAGAGGATATAAAGAAGCAGCCCTTTGAAAATTTTAATATGAATTTAAATATTAAAGATTTTTTATCTAAAGCTAAAAAGCAGGAAGGATTATTAAATGTCTATAGTTATAATAATCAATATTTTATTGAATTACCTAAAGATAAACTAAATAAATTATTTTATTCTTATTTAGCTGTTTCTCGTGGTATTAATATTTATCCATTTTTAGGGGGATTAACTTTACCTATTTTTAATTATGATTATTCTGTTGCTATTTATTTTGATGTAGATAAAGATATTGAATTAAAGGATAATTCTAATGTTAAACTTTATTTAAAATTAAAGAATTTAAAATATAGAAATGATTCACTGAATGAATGGGCTAATAAACTATTGGATAAATCTTATAGTGATTCTTTAATTTCCGTTATTAATGCGATATATCAGAATGGAAAATTTTACATAAATGCTGATAATCTATCTAGTATTAATTTATTAGCTTTTAGTAAAGAATTTTCTAAATCTATGATTATAAAACCATTTAAAATTGAAAATATTTCTTCTTTTCCAAAAAATATTAACATTAAAATTTCTTATATTGTAGATTTTAATAAGGGTTTAATATATAATTATTTAAATAATTTAGAAGGAAATATAGTTGAGTTAAATTGGGGAATATTTGTTAATGATAATAAAGACTATCAACGAAGGGAATACGATAAAAGAGTTGGATATTTTGCTACTACTTATGCTGATGTATCTTCTTTAAAAGGTGAAGATGGTTATAGAACTATTAAAAGATATATAAATAGATGGGATCTTTCTAATAATAAAAAGATAACTTATTATATAGAGAATACTTTTCCTGTTGAATATAGAGAAGTTGTAAAAGATGCCATATTAGAATGGAATAAAGCTTTTAATAAGATAGGTTATAATAATCCTATTGAAGTTAAGATTCAAGATGATAATGCTTCTTGGGAACCAGAAGATATAAGATATACTACTGTAAGATATCAAGATAGTAGTTTATCTGCTTTTGCTATTGGTCCTTCTATTACTGATCCTGTTACTGGGGAAATTGTTGATGCTGATGTAGTTTTTTATGCACCTATGTTGAGGATTATTAATTCTTATTATGATTTATCTTGGGAGGTCTTTGCTTCTGATTCTTTGAAAGCTCAGTATAATCCGTTTTATAAATTATATTATGATTTGTTTTATCTAAGGAAGATTAATGATGTTAATGATATTTTAAATGAATTAAATTCTCTTATACAAGATCTAAATAATTTTAAAAATAATGAAATATATAGGAATACTTGTTTATATGGATTGGAGAAAACACAAGACAGTATTATAGCTTTAGCTGCTATTGCTATTGATAATCCAGTTAAATATTCTAGTATGAGAGATAAATTAGTTAAAGATTATATAAAAGATGTAGTTATTCATGAAGTAGGCCATACTTTAGGATTAAGGCATAATTTTAAAGCTTCTTCATTTGTTAATGAAAAAGAATTATTAGATCCTAATTATACTTCTAAAAATGGGATTTGTTATTCTTGTATGGATTATAACCCTGCTAATTTGCATTTTGTAAATAATAAACCTTATTATACTAATGACATATTTATGACTACTATTGGATATTATGATTATTTAGCTATAGAATATGGTTATAAGCAAGCAGATAAAATTGAATTAGAAAGAATAGCAAAAGAAGCTTCTAAGTACTATTCACCAGATGAAGATTTAATAACATTAGATCCTAATATAAGACAATTTGATTTATCTTCTGATTCATTAAATTGGGTATATCAATATTCTTTGATTAATAAGTATATTCTTGATAATTCTGTTTATAGATTATCTAAAGCTGGTAGATCTTATGATTTTATTTATTTAGCTAATTCTAATGCTGTAAAAAGATTGATAATGTCTAGATTTGAGAATTTGATTTATTACAATTTTGGAAAACATATAAATAGGAGTTTTATTAATGATGTTAATTATCCTCCTGTTAGTTATATTGATTTAAATCAAGTTTATAAAGTTAATAATATTACTTTAAAAGATATAGTTTCTAAGGATTTATTAATTAATAAAAATGTTTTAGATAATTCTATTTTATTAGGAGATTATGAGTGGGGTAGTAGATCTGTTTATACTAAAACTATTTTAGGTAATGCTTATTTAATCGATAGAATTTATAGGTTATTATCTATGATAGTTTTAGTTTTACCTAATCCTTATTTAACTGAAAGAGAATATTATGAAAATATTAGTATTTCTAAAAAGAATTTGTATAATTTATATTATAATATTTTTAAAGATTTTAAAGCAGATAAATCAATAGATTTAATTAAAAAACAAAATATAGAAGATTTTATTTATTTAATTGTATTGCTAAGTGGGTATAATGTAAAGCAAGCTGGTAGTGCTTCTGCTTTAAATTTATCTATTTTATCTTCTTCTGCTTATAGAGATTCTATTTTAGATATTATTTCTAAAATTGAGGATAAATTAGATAATGTAATAAATGATAAGAAATCTCTAAATGAGAATAAATTATTTGCTAGAAGATTAAAGAAATATTTAGAATTATCTTTTAAAAAAGAGAATTAATAAATTTAAAAGGAGGCTTAAAGATGAGTGAGTTATTAAAAATTGATGAATTATCTACTATAATAAAACAACAAATTGAAAAAAATAAAGATTTGTCATTAGAACAACAAGAAATAGGTACTGTTATACAAATTGGAGATAATGTTGCTCAGATTTATGGTTTAAAATCTGTTAAATATGGAGAAATTGTTGATTTTGGAAATGATAGATATGGATTAGCATTTGATTTACAAGAAGAAAGTGTTGGAGTTATTTTATTAGGTAACTTTAGTGATATTCATGAAGGAGATATTGTTAAGAAAACTAATAGGGTATTAGAAGTTAGTTGTGGAGAAGGATTAATTGGTAGAGTTATTGATCCTTTAGCAAGACCTTTAGATAATAAAGGTGAGTTAGAATTAGAAGCTACTAGACCTTTGGAGGCTTTAGCTCCTGGTGTTATTGATAGACAACCAGTTAATGAACCTTTATATACTGGATTAAAAGCTATTGATATGTTGATACCTATAGGTAAGGGCCAAAGGGAGTTAATAATAGGTGATAGACAAACTGGAAAATCTTCATTAGTTATAGATACAATTATTAACCAGAAAGGTAAAGATGTTATTTGTATATATGTTTCTATTGGACAGAAAGCTTCTTATGTTTCTTATGTAGTAGAAGAATTAGAGAAATATGGTGCAATGGATTATACTATAGTTGTATCTACTACATCTACTGACGCTCCTTCGTTGCTTTATATTGCTCCATATGCTGGATGTACTATGGGAGAATATTTTATGTATAAAGGTAAGCATGTTTTGATTATTTATGATGATTTAAGTAAGCATGCTAAAGCTTATAGAGAAATAGCATTATTATTAAGGAGACCTCCGGGAAGAGAAGCTTATCCAGGTGACGTTTTTTATTTACATTCTAGATTATTAGAGCGTGCTGCTAAATTAAGTGATGAATTAGGTGGTGGTAGTTTAACTGCTTTACCTATTATTGAAACTCAATTAGGAGATGTTTCAGCTTATATTCCTACTAATGTTATTTCTATAACAGATGGTCAAATTTACTTAGATACTAATTTATTTAATAGAGGTTTTAGGCCTGCTATTGATGTGGGTTTATCAGTTTCTCGGGTTGGTGGTGCCGCTCAGATTAAAGCTACTAAACAAGTAGCTGGGCAATTAAAACTCGATTTAGCTATGTTTAGAGAATTAGAAGCTTTCACTAAATTTGCTTCTGAATTAGATGAAGCTACTCAAAAACAAATAAAAAGAGGACAAGCTTTAATGGAATTATTAAAACAAGATTTACATCAAGTTATGCCTATTGAAGAGCAAATATTATCTATTTTTGTTGGTACTAAAGGATTCTTAGATGATCTACCTCTTAATCTCATTAAGGATTTTGAAAAAGAATGGATTGAATATTGTAAAGCTAATAAAAAACATATTATAAAGGAGATAACTGATAAAAAAGAATTGTCTAAGGAATCTTTAGCTGAATTAGAAGAAACTGCTTCATCTTTTAAGCAAAAGTTTTTATTATCTAGAAAAGAAGCTAGTGGAGTTAGTATTTCTGTTAATTAGATAGTTTTATTTTATTAAATAAATGATATTAAATTAATGATTATGAAAAAAAAGATTTGTTTATTAGGAAGTACTGGATCTATTGGAATACAAACTACTCAAGTTATTTCTGAATTTTCTGATAAATTAGAATTAGTTTCTGTTGCTAGTTATGGTAAAAATATTAATATTGTTTTAGATCAGATAAAAAAATTTAATATAAAGAAGGTAGCTATATTTAATGAGCAAGAAGCCATTAAATTAAAAGAGATAGTTAGTGATAATGTAAAGGTTTTAACAGGGATCGATGGATTAATTGAATTAGTAACTGATGATGAAGTAGATATAGTTGTTAGTGCTATAGTTGGTTTTGTAGGTTTAATACCTACTTATGAAGCTGCTAAAAGGTTAAAAAGAATTGCTTTGGTTAATAAAGAGTCAATGGTAGTTGGTGGGCATTTATTTAGAGATTATTTAAATAATATAGTCCCTGTAGATAGTGAGCATAGTGCTATTTTTCAAGTAATAGATAATAGAAAAGATTATGTTAAAGAATTAATTTTAACTGCCTCTGGGGGACCATTTTTTAGAGTTCCTTATGAAAAATGGGAATCTTTAACTTTGAAAGATGCTTTAAAACATCCTGTTTGGAAAATGGGTGCTAAGATTACTATTGATAGTGCTACTTTAATGAATAAAGCTCTTGAAATTATTGAAGCTTATTTTTTATTTAATATTGATTATCACAATATAAAAGTCGTTATACATCCTCAAAGTATTGTTCATTCTTTTGTGGTCTTTAAAGATGGTTCTTATTTAGCTCAATTAGGGTTACCTGATATGAGGTTGCCTATTTTGTATAGTTTAAGTTATCCTGAAAGGTGGGAAAATAATTTTGAAAAACTGGATATAATTAAAATTGGGGATTTAAATTTTTATGAGGTTCCTTCTCATTTTAGAGCTATTAATTTAGCTTATAGTGTTTTATCTAAAGGTGGGGTTTATCCGGTTATATTTAATGCTGCTAATGAACAAGCTGTTAATTTATTCTTAGAGCAAAAGATTAGATTTATTGATATAGTTAAATTAGTAGAAGATGTATTATCTATATTTTCTGATAATAATATTGAGAATCCTAATATAGATGAATTAAAATATTATGATGATTGGGCTAGAAAGTGTGTTATTAATTTAGCTACTAAATCTAAATTTTTTTATTCTTAAGAATTTAGTTTTTTATTTTTTGTTTTTTATTTTTTATTTTTAAGGGGGTTGGATAAAAAATGATAAGGGTTAGATTTGCTCCTTCTCCTACGGGTTATTTGCATATAGGTGGTGCTAGAACTGCTTTATTTAATTATTTATTTGCTCGTAAGAATAATGGTAAATTTATTTTAAGGATAGAAGATACTGATTTTGAAAGATCAAAAAGAGAATATGAAGATGTTATAATAAAGGATTTAAAGTGGTTAGGGTTAACTTGGGATGAAGGGCCTGATGTTGGTGGACCTTTTGGACCTTATAGGCAATCTGAAAGACTAAATTTATATAAAGAATTCGCTGATAAATTAATTAAAGAAGGAAAAGCTTATTATTGTTATTGTACAGAAGAAGAATTAGAGATTCAAAGACAATTACAGCTTAAAGAAAAAAAACCTCCTATTTATGATAGAAGATGTTTAAATTTAACTGAGAAAAAGAAGCAAGAATATTTAAATGAAGGAAGGAAACCTTCTGTTAGATTCTTAATACCTTATAAAGAATTACAAATTAACGATTTGATACATGGAAAATTATCAATAGATACTAGATTAATTTCAGATCCTATAATATTAAAGAGTAATGGGGTTCCTACGTATAACTTTGGGGTGGTTATAGATGATCATTTAATGGAGATAACTCATGTAATAAGGGGTGATGAGCATTTAGATAATACTTATAGACAGGTTTTAATATATGAGGCTTTTTCTTGGGAACCACCTTTTTATGCTCATATTCCTATGATATTGGCTCCTGATAGATCAAAATTATCTAAAAGGCATGGGGCTACTTCTGTAGAAGAATTAAAAAAATTAGGTTTTGTTAATAAAGCTGTTGTTAATTATATTGCTTTATTAGGTTGGTCTCCTAAGGATAATACTGAAATAATGCTATTAACTGAAATTATTAATAAATTTGATTTATCTGGTGTTTTGGATCATCCTGCTGTTTATGATATTGAAAAAATGAAGTATTTTAATCATTATTATATAGCTAATATTTTAAAGGATAATGAAATTTTGGAGGCTTTGAATGAATTGGAGAAATTAATTGGAGTTAAATATAATCTAGATGATGATTTAAAGTTAAATGTAATAAATTTAGAAAAGAATAGGGTATATTTATTAACTGATTTTTTTGAATTATTTGATGTTATTCAAAATGAACCTGTATTCAATGAAGAAATTTTAAATGAGTTAAATAGTATTGATAAAAATATTTTTGATTTAATTATTAATGCGTTAAATAATTTTGATAATTATAATAATATAGATGCTATAAAAGATTATTTAAAAGATCTTGCTAAGAAGAATGGATTGAAAGTTGGGCTAATTTATAAACCAATAAGGTTATTATTAACTGGAAAACATGAAGGTCCTGAATTACCTAAAATAATTTACCTCTTAGGTAAAGATAAAACTATTAAAAGAATTAACAAAATTAAAGAATCTGTTTAAAGATTTTTAAGTAATTATATTTTATAATAAAAGAAGTTATGAGTATATTGGTAACATGTGGAGCAGGATTTATAGTTTCTAATTTAGCTAAAACTTTGGTAAGTAATAATTATGAAGTAATAATATATGATAATTTTTGGAGGAACTATATAGATTTAGTTTTTAAGGATTCTTCAGAATTATATCAAAAATTGAAAATTATTAAAGGGGATATATTGGATATTAAATTATTAAAAAAAATAATATTTAGTAATAAAATAGAGTATATTTTTCATTTAGCTTTTATTGCTAGTGTTGGTAAGGTATTAGCTAATCCTATTTTGACTTTTAATACTAATCTGATTGAATTTCTTAATAATAAGAATTTTTTAGATAAACTTGAAATTAATTTTATTGTCAAAAATAAAATAATAATAAAGAAGTAAAAAAAATGAGAATAGAATTAAATTTTAAGATAGTTTTAATATCTAGAAGAGTTATTCGAATTTTTCAGAAAATAATTTTAAATTTTTCATACTATTTATTCAAGTATCTCCCGTTTTTTAGAAAATTATTTTTTTTAAATATAGAAGAAAAAATAGATAAAAGTAAAACTGTTTTTGTAATAGGAGTTAGTGAAATAGCTAACGTTTTGTTTTATTTATCAAAAATTATTCCTAATTCTATTAGTGTTTGTTTATATCCTAATAAGTTTTATCCCCAAAACGATTATGATATAAAATTTAATAAAATAGATAACAAAATTAAAAATTTTATTTTTATTTATTTTTATAGCCCTTTTTTATTAGGTTATTTATTAAATGTAGCTGATATATTTTTTTTTCTATGGTTAAATGGTTTTATTTTTAATAATTCTGATATAATCAAATTAAATAAAAAAATAATAGAATATGAATTAAATTTTATAAAATCAAAAAGAAAAAAAATTATATGGTATTTTTGTGGAGATGATATAAGATCTATTAAATTAACTAAAAAATACTTACAGGAAAATGATTTAGATGGTTTTGTTAATTATTATGATCAACATTTTCATACTGATGGTTATGATAATCAAAAGAAATTGTTAGCAGATTTAATACCTAAGTATTCTGATATTGTTTTTAATCATATATTAGACCAAATTAGTTATATACAGATTAAGCAATATACGACTTTTGGTTATTATCCTCTAGATAAATTTAGTAAAAATGAAGAAAAATTTGATAATTTGGATAAAATAATTATTTTACATGCTCCATCTTCTCCTTTAGTTAAAGGAACTCCTTTAATAAGAGCTGCTATTAAAAAGCTAAAATTAGAAGGTTATAAATTTGAATATATTGAGTTAATTAATAAACCTAATGAGGAAGTTTTAGAAAATTTAAGAAAGTCTCATATAGTTTTAAATCAAGTTTACTTAAAAGTGCCTGGAACTTTTGGAATTGAAGCTTTAGCAAATTATTGTGTTGTTTTACAATCCTCTAACTTTAGAGAACATATGAGTCTTTATTTAGAAGATGCAGGCGAATTAATTGACAAAAAAGATATTGATATAGATATGAATGATTTTAATAAAGTACCTTGGATAGTTGTTAATTATTGGGAAATATATGATAAATTAAAATTTCTATTAGATAATAAACATTTGCTTAAAAATATAGCAGAAAATGGATTTAGTTTTGCTAAAAAATATTTTTCTTCTGAATTTGCTAAAAAATATTTAAAATTAATTTTAAGTAAAAATGGAATTGAAACAAATAATTTTGATTAATTTTATGCTAATTTTATATTATTTTGTTAAGGGTTTATTTTATTTTAATAATTGATTTATTATATTGATTAGTTTTTTAGCTTCATTTTCATAATTTAAGGATTTAGCAGTTTTATCCGCATTTTGTTTAAATTTTATTATATTTTCTTTATTAAATAATTTTAAACTTTTAGCTAAAGATTGAGGGGAGTAATCTTCCATTACTAATCCTATATCATTTTCTTTAACTATTTTTGCCATTTCTGGATTAGGACTTGATAATATACTTAATCTTGCCTGGATATATTCAAATAATTTATTTGGTAAACAATATAAATTATTAATGTTTGAGGGATACATATAACTTAATCCTATATCGTAATCACTTAGCTTTGATACTAATTCATTATTAGGTATAGGATTAAGGAATTTAATATTTACATTTTCTATTTTATTAGCTAATTCTTTTAAATATTCTATATATTTTGTACTAGCTTCATCGTTTGCTGTTAAATAAAAATCTAATTCAAAATTAGATCTTAAATCCTTTTCTAAATGATTAAAAGCTAAAATCATATTTTCTAGTTTTCTACTTATTGTTGCTCCTCCTACATGTACTAATTTTATTTTATCAGTACTATTTATTTTTGGAGATATATTGTGATAATAAGGTACATTTATTATAATTTCAATATTATTTAAATTAAAATTATCTTTATATAATTTAGCTATACTTTCATTAACTGTTATTAGTTTTATTTCTTTTAATTCTTTGTTGTATTTTTTTAGTAAATATATATAAAAATTTTTAAAAAAAAATTTCCATTCTTTGTTTTCTGGAAATTCTTCTGGGAAGTATTCATGTAAATCTAATATAATTGGTTTTTGATTGTTTTTTAGCTTAAATAGGTAAATAATAGCAGGTAAAGTTAGTAAATCATTTGATATTATTAAATCAAAATCAATTGACCTTAATTTATTTTTAATATCTAATATAAAAGGGTTTATAAACTCTCTTATATTGTTTAAATTTAATAAAGAAATTAAGGATTCACTTAATTTATAGAATCTATTTAATGAAAAAAATAGGAATTTTAGTTTATGTTTATTTTCTATTTCAATATGTATATGATTTTTCGAATTTAAATTTAGTTTTCCAAATCCTGCTGTTATTACAAAAAAATTATTATTTAATAATGTTTTAACTTGTTTTAATACCCTTGAATCTATTGAGATATTGCTTAATGAAGTTATTAATATTTTTTTCATAATTATTTTATTTATTTAATCTAGATTTATATTAAATAAATTTATCCATTTAATGGTGTTTATTATTCTCCATAAAGTAAAATCTAAGTTATCAAGATTTTCTAAATTATCTATATATTTTTGTTTGATGTAATTATAATTAAAGAAAGGTAGATTAGAGTTTTCATTGATTAAATTGATTATAGTATTTTTCATTTTAGATAGCCAGCGTTTTTCTGGGGGTGTGAAACCTATTTTATCTTTTCTTTCTAAGATTTCATTAGGGGTTATTCCTTTTAATGCTTCTCTAAATATATATTTAGTTTTTCCATTTGAGCTTATTATATAGTTTATAGGTAAGCTTAAGATAAATTCTACAAATTCTGGAGTTAAAAATGGTACCCTGCTTTCTATACTAAATCTCATTGAATTCCTATCTTCATATCTTAATAGATTAGGTAAACTTGTGATAAATAAAGTGTTTATTAATTCTGTTTTGACTAAATCTTTTGTATCTATTTTGTTATGGGTAAAGTATTTTAAATAATCTAAAGAAATATCTTTAAAATATTCTATATTTAAATAAGGAGGAATAATTTTTTCTATATTTTGTTTATTTTTTCTTGGAGGGTATAAAAAAAATAATATTTTTCTTTTAATTAATTTTAAGGCTAAATTGAACATATTTTTTTTATTAGGGTTTTTACTTAGGTAATAGGCAAATTTCAAAGCTTCAAGTAATTTATTTTTTTTGATTAATTCTAAAATGTATAGATAAGAATATCCATCATATCCTGCTAATATCTCATCTGCTCCTTGTCCATCTAATACTACCTTAATATTATTTTCTTTTATTAATTTAAATACTCTATATTGAGCGTATATACTTGTACTACCAAAAGGTATTTCCTGAGATATTATTAAATCATTAATATCATTAATTAAATCTTCATCTTTTACTCTAACTTTATGTCCTATTAAGTTTTTTTCTTTTACAACTATATCTATATATTTTTCTTCCGATAGTTCAAAATTATCAACTACAAAGCTAAAGGTATGTAACTCTGTATTGGGATAAAGATATTTTATTGCACTAACGATAGATGATGAATCTATACCTCCGGATAAGCAAGTTCCTATAGGTACGTCACTTCTTAAGTGTAGCTCTATGTTCTTGAAAAATAGTTCTCTTATTTTGTTTTTTGCTTCTTCAAATGTTATATCTTTTAATTCTTTTATTTTAAAATCATAATATTTTTGTTTTATTATTTTTATATCGTTTAAATTAGAGAAATTAATTTTTATAAAATTTCCACTTTCTAATTGGTTTATATCTTTTATTAAAGTTTGATTATGATAATCTGTTAAGTTATTAGCTAAGTATTCATAAAGTTGTTGTTTATTTATTTGTTTTTTATTTAATAGTGTTAATAATGGTTTGATTTCAGAAGAAAATGCAAATAAATTAGGTTTATGGATATAATATAGTGGTTTTATTCCAAAAAAATCTCTTGCTAAAAACAATTCATTATTTTTTAAATCTAATATAGCAAAGGAAAACATTCCTATTAATTGATTTAAACAATTTTCTTTATATTCTATGTAGCATTTTAATAGTACTTCTGTATCTGATTGACTAAAAAAGGAATAACCTTTTTCTTTTAGTTTTTCTTTTAATTCTAGATAATTATATATTTCACCATTAAAGATTATAAAAAATGAATTATCTTCATTACTCATTGGTTGACTTGCGTTTTCTGTTAAATCTATTATGGATAATCTTCTATGGATTAAAGTTAATTTTATATTATTGAAATTTAGTATATCTTTTGTTTTTATTATTTGGTTATTATGTAATAAAAATAGGAATCCTTTGTCATCTGGCCCTCTATGATATAGTGAATTATCTATTTCTTTAATTTTATTTATATCAATATTTTCAGAAATTATTCCAGCTATACCACACATATTTTTACTTTATATTATTTTATTATTTGATTTTTATTCCTGCTTAAAATTTTAATTATCTAAAAAATTATATTTATAAGAGTATTTGTTTATATTTTAATAATTTTTATAATTCAAAATGATTAATATCATAAGATTTGGAAAAATAAAAAAAATAGAATTAAAAATTTTTATTTTTTATATTATTATAGTTATCTTTTATTAAGGTATTTGTTGAATTTATTAG
>JBMFOW010000034.1:0-13918 GCA_049969455.1 bacterium
AGATTATCCAAATTAGGCTTTGATTTATAAATTGAGCAAGAAGTGCACCTAAGGGTGCTGAGAGTGTAGTAATTAAAGAAAGAAAAATAGCTTTTCTCCAATCTACCAATCCACTTTTCGCAAATCCTAAAGTGCTGAGAAAAGCTGTTATACCGTTTAATAAAAGACTTAAAGGTTGTACTTCATGCACTAAATCCTTCATAAATAGAGCTAAAAAAGGAATAGCAGAAAAGGCAACTCCAAGACCGAGCATTCCAGAAACAAAAGAAAGAATAGCTAATCCTAGAATTATAACTAAATAATCCATATTATTTCCTCCTCCTTGGCATATTTTTATTTATTATATCTGTACGCTTACCAAAAAGATCTATATGGTTAAACCTATAATTTTCTAATTTTTTTATTTCTAAGAGTTCCTAAGGAGGAATATTTAGCAATTTTTTTATTAAATTTTCTGCCGTTTCTCCAAGTTTATCTATATCTTCATGGATTAACAGGTTTTTCTTCAAATTTTAGCTTCTTAATTTTTGCTTCAAGTTCACTCATTTCTTTTGGGAAGATACCAGGTTTTAAGTGAACTGAATAAGCTTCTCTGGTTGATATTCTTTGAATAATAAAACCATCCCCTGTAGAATAATCTATTCTTAAAGTTTTAAAATTTATTCTTGCACCAGTCATGTACATAACAGCATAAACCGAACAGGGTCCATTCTTTGAAACTGCTCTCAAGTCGGTTTTATCAACTATTCTATCTGGGAAAAGAAGCTTTAATACCTCCTTTATTTCTATGTAAGCAATAACCAGTCCATTACAAAGATGTCCATGGAATTTAACTAAATCTTTAAGAGTGATTTCTTTAGTTTTAAGTGAATATCTTCCCAAAGCACTTTCAGTATCAAGAACCTTTATAGAAGTATTATATTTTGCTTTAACTACCCATTCTGGATAATACCAATCTGGTAAAACTTCATCATAAGCTTTCACCCCGGAGTTTACAAAAAGCATAAAAAGTAAAAAAACAATAAGTCTCCCAAATTTTTTCATAATAAATCCCCCCTTAAAATATTAAGGAGTGAAAATTGTAGGAAAATATCATTTTGCTATTTTGGAAAGAATTTCCTTTAATTCTTCTACTGTGGGAACCTTTCCGGAAACCACTATTTCTCCATTAACAACCACTGCTGGTGTGAGCATTATTCCTAATTTGGGAAATTCTTTTACATCATATAGATGAGTAATTTCGGCTTCTATTTCCAGTCCTTCACAAGCCTTTTTAACATTATTTTTAGTAACTATACACCTTGGATATCCTGGTCTTTGCAACCAATATCTTCATTTCCAACCCCCTTTTAATTAAAATTTAATTAAAATTTTTTAATATTTTTTAAATACAAAATTTCCAATTTAAATATCTTTAATGAGCTTAGTATCAATAAAAATATATTATTATAAATTGAAGAATTATTAATATATTTTTTTATAAATAATTTAGAATCAAAATTATCAATATAATAATCAATATTTTTTCTTATATTATAAGGAACAGACCAAGTAGTTCTAAAAGAGAATCCTTCTTCTTTTAAGCCAAATCTACCTACTCTTCCTTCTTCTTGAATTATATCTAAATTTGATGGTAATAAATTTATATTAAAATAATCGTCATAAAATGCTTTAATATTAATGTAAGCTGTATCTGCTGGTAAATTTACTCCCAATGCTAAGGTTTGGGTAGGAATCAATATTCTTAAACTACTTTCTTCTTTTTTGAATTCTTCTTCAATTTCTTTCCTTTCTTCATAAGGAATATCTGCATTATGAAAAGCTATTTCTATTTGATTTAGATTGTTTTTTTTATCTTCTTTTTCTATACTATTATTTTCACTATTTTCATTTAGTTTTTGATCAAAATTTATAGTTTTATTAAATATTTTTAAGTTTAATAATGGAGAATATTTTAGGAATTCCCAACCTAATTTTTTTGACCAAATAAATATTATTACTTTTTCTTTTAATAATGCTCTATTATAAGCTTGGTTTAAAACATATAAAATATAAATATCATTTGCTTTAGTTATATTTAGTTCTTTCATTTTTTTTAAGAAGCTTCTTTCTATGTTATCTTTAGTTAAATGTAGATAATATTTATTAAGTTTTACAGGTCTAAAATTACTTATTATATTTAAATTACTTTGAATGTAATTTTTTAAATCTTTGATTATAGGTAGTGTAGCAGATAATAATATTAAGGGGATATTTTTTTCTAAGGAAATAGCTAATATTTCTGGAACAAATTTTCCCATATTATTTATAAAACTATGTACTTCATCTATTATTATTAAGTTCCTGTTTTGAACCCATTCTAAATTATTTCTTAATGCAATAGCTAAACTATCAAATGTTGTTGTTATTAATAAACTGTCTTTATCTATTTTTTTAGTAAAATAATCTCCTGTTTTTATATCTACATATTTTTTTTCATCCTTAAATAAATTTTTAAAATATAAAGAAAATTCGTTAAATTTTTCTTCTATTAATGCTTTAGTTGGTGCAGTATATATGAATTTAAAATCTTTATTTTTTTGGTAATTTTTATAAAAAGTTATATAAATTATTCCAGTTTTTCCTGATGAAGTAGGAGTTGATACTATGGAATTTCCTTCTTGATAATATTTAAAAAATATTGTTTGTATTGGATTTAAATGTTCATAAGGTATAAATTCTTTTAAATTATCTTCTATTTTTATACATTTTTCTTTTTCTATTTTATTTTCTATTTTATAATAAATATCAAATTTATTTTTTTTTAAATCAAAACAAGAATTTTCTAAAATATAAATATCCATTACTATATTAAAACTAATTCAACTTTTAGTAGTTAAGGCTTTTGGCTTGCTAAAGGAAAGTTATCTTCTTTATAATGTTGAGTTGTTTTAAAATTAGCGATTTTAACGTGATTAAATCCATTTATATGCTTTATTTCTTAGATGATTTTAAATTGATCAATTATAGTATCTTTATATAATTTTATATATCATTTTAGTATTTCCTTTAAAAGATGAAAATATATTATCTTATAGCTTTAGAAATCAAGAAATTTTTGATAGATTATGTTATATATAAAGTTATTATTTTAAATCTAAAGTTTTTGTATTATAGCATTACTTGATTTTATTATTGTACTTTTTATATAGCTATTCATATATGGATAAACTATTGTATTTGATGTACTTGGTTGTAGTTGTAATTCTATAATATTAGATACACTTGTTTTTATTTCGGTATTTGTTATTATCATTATGTATGGTGTATTATTTACATAAAATTTAATAGTTATATTTTTTATATTTTTAGTTATTGATAGATTGTTAGAATCTATTCTAATGTTATTTTCATCTATTTGGTATATATTATAGTCATTGCTTTCAAAGGTAACTGTTCCTAAATCTTGGAAAACTGTTTTTATTTGTTCTTTATTTGTATATATTATTTTTTTTATTAATTCTTTTTCTAAGGGATTTAATGTATTTTTGCTAAAGAAGTCTTTAAATTTGAAATTAGAGTTATTGTTATAAACTAAGTAATTGGTTAAGTATACTGTTTTAGCTGTAGCGTATATAGTTGTTGTATTATTATATTTATTATATAAATTAAAATCTATCCAATATCTTGTTGCAGAAGAGTTATTTGTAGAATATAATCTATAAAGCATATGTAAGTAATTTATTGTTCCATTTAGTTTTATTGTGCTATAAAAAGTTTGTTTAGTATTGTAAATATCATATAATCCTTTTTGACTATATATTAAAGAAGTGGAGTAAAATTCTTTTACTGCTTTTTTTAGTAAATATGATAGAATTTGCTTCTTTTTTTGAGGATAAATTCCTTTTAGGTAATTTGTTCTTTCGTCTTTAGCGTATATAACATATCTTTTGTTAATTAAATAAAGTATAATTATTATTGTAAAAGCAAATAATAATACAAAAAGAGCTAATAATAGAACACTCCCTTTTATATTATATTTTCTTATTTTTTTATTTAGATTTTTTAAGATTCTCTTTAAAATCATAATCCACTATTAGTTGGCTATATAAAATATAAAATAAAATATTAACAAAAAATTAAAATTTTTTGAACAAAATGTTAATAACTATAGTTAGAATTATGGATAAAATAATGCTTATAAAGATAGAAGTTGCAATAGGAAAATAAAATGTAAAATTATCGTTTTTTATTATTATATCTCCTTTTGATAAAAATTTAAAAAAATTAGGAAATAATGTGAAAAATTTTGAAACTAAAATTATTAATAATCCTATAATTATGAAAAATACTCCTACTGCTTCTAAGTACTTCATAATTTATATATTATAAATTTTAAAAGTTTTACCTTTATTTAAAGAATATCTAAAAATAATAGTTTAGAAAATGCTGATTAAAACTTTAGAAAACTTACAAATAATAAGAATTTTTTAGATAAAAATTAGATTTAAATAGATTTAAAGAGTTTTTATTTATCCAATCTTTTAAATAAAAAATTATAATTCGTTATTTAAAAGGTTTTAGGGATTTTGGGTATAATTATATATTAAAATAAATGTAATTTATTAATTTTTTTTATAAATAAATTATGATAAAGATAATAAGAACTATTCATAGGTGGGTTGGTTTTATTTTTGCTATGTTTTTTATTATAAGTGCTATTACTGGTTTTATATTGGTTTTTAGAAAGAATATACCTGAAAATATTGAAGATTTTATATTTAATATACACACTTACGAAATTTTAGGGATTTTTAAATATTTTGCTTTGATTGTTGCTTTAGCATTGTTTGGACTCTCTATTAGTGGAATTATTTTATTTATTGATGTACAACTTAAGAAATTTAAAAAAGATAAAGGATAAAAAATAAGGAGGGGATTATATTATGAAGGTACTTTTGGTAAAAGATTATATTCATTTAGGTAAAGCTGGAGAAATTGTTAATGTTAAAGATGGTTATGCAAGGAATTATCTAATACCTCAAAAAATAGTAGTTCCCTTAACAGAAGGCTTACAAAAACAGTTAGAAAACCTTAAAAAATCTATTGAAATTAGAAATCAAAAATTAAAAGAAAAATCCTTAAAATTAAAGGAAAAAATAGATTCAAAAAGATTTACTATTAAAGTAGTAGCTGGTAAAGATGGGAAGCTTTATCAAGCTCTAACTAAAGAAAGAATAGCTGAAATTTTATCTAAGGAATTAAACGAAACTATAGATAAGCACTGGATAGATATAGAAAGACCTATTAAAGCTACTGGGATTTATAATATCACTCTAAATCTACCAGGATTTATTAAAGCTAATATTGAACTTGAATTAATTAGTTAATGTTTTTTAGTTAATATTTTATGGATAAAAAAAAGGTAAAACCTAAAAAGGAATTTAAAATATCTAAACAAAAGAAAGAACAAATAGAAAATAAGTTAGCAAATCCTGAATTAGATAAAGAAGAAAAATTAAAAGAAAAATATAAACTAAATCCATTTAAAGTATTAGCTTATAGTTTTATATTATTAATATTTTTTTCTTCTGCTATTTTAGTTTTATTTACTACTAAAGAAACTACTCAAGATGTTGTTTTTAAAAATAATCTTAAAAATCTAATTAAAGAATATAAAGAAAAAGGCCCATCTATAGAATTATATAAAAATTTAGCTAATCTTTATGAGGATAAAGATAAAGTTCTTGCTTATTTATATCTTAAAGATGCTTATAAATTAATTAAAAAAAATAAATCAGATATTATTAAGAATCTGGATGTAGTTAAAACTTTATTTGATAACTCATTTAAAAATAATGAAGATATTAATAATATTTTAGAGTATGCGATTATACTACATAAATATACAAAGCCATCTAATCCTGAATTTTTTAAGAATTTACAGGTTTTAGCTGCTTTATATTCTATTTTAGGTAAATATGATGAATCAGAAAAATTATTAACTTCTTATGAACAGATTTATACTAATAACTTTGATATTAAATATGCCTTAACTAAATTTTATATAGATCAAAAAAAATATAATGAAGCCTATAATAAGATTCTTGCTGTTATTAAATATAAAGAATCTAATAAAATGCAGTTTAACAAAGAAGATATTATTTTATATTATCAAGTCCTGAATGATTTAAATAGATATAAAGAAGCTGATAATTATTTAATAAAATATATTAAATCCTTAAGTTCTAATGATTTGTATGAAGTTATAAATTATGTTTTAAGTAGCTATAGTTTTGATGGTAATGGGTTTGATAATTTTAAGAATTTAATATATAAAATAAGTTTATCAAGATCTGAAGTAAATGCTTATTTTAATACTGACCCTTATTTAAATTTAGAAATAGGGAAAAAATTGTATTTAACTAAAGATAAGAAAGCTTTAGCTGAGATATATTTTAATAAGGCTTTAAATACTTCTTCTGATTCTTTAAAAAAACTAATATCTGATTATATTTACAATATAAAACAAGAAGAAACTAAGAAACAAACTGAATCTCAAAAATCTATTAGTACTGATTTGTTAAAAAAAATAAGGTGATATTTATGACTATTAATCAAGAAATTAATAAATTAAAAGATAAAGAATTATTTAATAGATTAATAAAAACAAGGAATATAGGGATAGTTGCTCATATTGATGCTGGTAAAACTACTACTACTGAAAGAATACTTTATTATACAAAAAAGATTTACAAGATTGGTAGTGTTGATGAAGGTACTGCTACTATGGATTATATGGTTCAAGAAAAAGAACATGGAATAACTATAACCAGTGCTGCTACCTTCTTTTATTGGAAAGATTACTTTTTTAATTTAATAGATACTCCAGGTCATGTAGATTTTACCATAGAAGTAGAAAGATCTATGAGAGTATTAGATGGAATTATTGTTATAATAGATGCAGCTAATGGAGTACAGCCTCAAACTGAAACAGTTTGGAGACAAGCTGATAAGTATAATATCCCTAGAATAATTTATGTTAATAAAATGGATAAACTTGGTGCTAATTTCTTTAATGCATTAGAATCCATTAAAGAAAGATTATTAGTAAAACCTATTCCAATTCAGATTCCTATTGGTGCTGAAAATGAATTTAAGGGAGTTATTGATTTGATTAATTTAAAAGAAGTGTATTGGACAAATGATGATGGTAGTAATTATGAATTTAGAGATATTTCAGATACTTATTTAGAACAAGCTCTAAATGCTAGAAATATTATGTTAGAAACTATTTCTGAATTAGATGATGATTTTATGGTAAAATATCTTGATGATAAATTTACTGTTTATGATATTTATAATGCTTTAAGAGATATAACCTTAAAAAGAATTGGTTTTGTAGTTTTATGTGGTAGTTCTTTAAAAAATATAGGTGTTCAATTACTTTTAGATGCTGTTATTGATTTTTTACCTAATCCTTTGGATTTTGTTAATATTGAGGCTTTCAAAATAGATAAAGATTTTCAAGAACAAAAAATTAAAATAAACTTAATAGATTTTCATCATAATTCTAAAACTTTAGCATTATGTTTTAAGGTTAGTTATTTACCTAATATAGGTAGAATATCATTTATTAGAGTTTATTCTGGTAAATTGGAAGAGGGTATGAATATTAAAAATACTACTAAGGATATATCTGAAAGGATTACTAAGATATTGAAATTACATGCTAATTATATAGAAAATGTACCTAAGTTAGAAATGGGAGATATTGGTGCAGTTATGGGACTTAAGAAAACTTCTACTGGAGATACTATTTATAATTCACTTGATAATAATGAAAAAATAGTATTAGAAAGTATAAATATACCTCCTTCTGTTATCTTTACTGCTATAGAAGCGGAATCTAAAGCGGAAGAAGAAAAATTATTTAAAGCATTAGAAAGATTATCTGAAGAAGATCCTACTTTTAGATATAAAATCAATGAAGAAACAGGACAGATAATAATTTCTGGAATGGGTGAGCTTCATTTAGAGATAATAAAAGATAGAATGATTAGGGAATTTAATTTAAAAATATATTCAGGAAAGCCACAAGTAGAGTATAAAGAAACTATAACTACTAAGGCTCAAGGTGAGTATAGATTTAGTAAGCAAATATCTAATAAACTGCAAACAGCTTATGTTGTTTTACAGGTTCAACCTATTGAAAATGGAGTTAAGATATATGATGAAGTAAGTGAAGAAAAAATTCCTAAGAAGTTTATTCCATTTATAAAAGAGGGTATAATGGAAGCATTAGTTGTTGGACCACTTTCTGGTTATAGTTGTGTAAATTTAAAAGTTAAAATAATAGATGGTGAGTTTGATCCTAATTTTTCTACTAATTTAGCATTTAAGGTTGCTGCTTATGAAGCTACTAAAATCGCTTTAGCTAATGCTAATCCTATTTTGTTAGAACCTGTTATGAAAGTTGAAATAATTGTTAATGAAGAATACTTAGGAAATGTTATTAACGATCTAAATTCAAGGAATGCTGAAATATTAGAAATATCTATTTATCAGCAATTAGGTAATATTGTTATAAATAGGATATTGGCTTTGGTACCTTTAAGGGAAATGTTTGGGTATTCTACTTCCTTAAGATCTTTAACTCAAGGTAGAGCTACTTTTACTATGGAATTACATTCTTATAAAAAAGTACCTGATAATATATTAAACAATATTTTAGGAAAAATTTATTAAAAATTAACTATATAATATTTATAAAATTAGATTAAAAACTTTTTCTAGTTGATCTTTAAAATCTTTAATTGTTTTTTCTATATCTTTTTCATTTTTGATTTTTGAAAAAGCTGGAATTTGTTCTAATAATTTTTTAAATTCAAATTTAATATCATTTTTATCTATAAATAAATAGATTATATTGTTGTGATAAAGAATAAAAGATTTTTGTAATTTATTATTTATAAAGTAGTTAATAGAATATTTTATTAAAATATTTTGGATTTTAGATATAATTTCTTTATCATCTAGATGGTATAAGCAATAAATATCGTCGTTTAGATTAATTAGTTCATAATTAAGATCTTTGTAATTTATTACTTCTTCTATCATTTAAGAATAATCAGACTCTTGAGAATAATCAGATTCTTTAGTTTTTAACAAATTGATGGAATTAGGATTATCATCAAATAGTGTTTTATAGTAAATAAAAATGGGGGGATTTGAATTGTAATTAATAGGTAATTTAGAGGATGTGCATAATCCTTCAAAATTTCTTATTATATAAGAATCATAATTTTTAGAAGATCTTGATCTAAGAAAAATATATTTTTCGTATATTTCTATTTCTGTTATTTCTATTGTTATTTTATTATCTAGTTCTATTATTATTTTGTCATAAAAGTCATAGTATAGTTTACGTTTTAATCCCTGTTTTTTATATTCTAAGGCTAATTTTAAATTAGGTGTATTTGCTAATAATATATTATTTACAAAATATATTAAATCTTTTGATAAATTTTTTATATCTGAATTTTCATAGGAGTATTTTATTTGTTTTATATCAGCATCTATTGATATTATTTTATTTATATTTTGTATAACAATTTTCTTAAAATTAGATACCCACAAGTAATTAAAATTTGAATATTGCGTTAATATTTTAAATGGGTATAGGATTATTATAAAAATAGTAGCACAAATTATATCATTATTTACAAAAATTATGAATATAAATATGCTTATAAAAAAAGTGAGAATTAAATTTGCAAAGAAAATTTTAGTTAAATCTAGTTTATATAAAAAACTTTTGTCATTTTCATCATAGTTTTTTCCTCCAGTATAAGCAAATACTGATAAACCTAAAAGTATAAATAAGATAATAACAAATAAAAATTGTATATCTGGGGCTATGGTTTTAGTTATAATAATAGTTGTACCTAGAATTAGTATATCTAAAAGTGTAAATAATATACTATATTTTCTATAGTTTTGTTGTATATTTTTATTTATTTTATATAACTCATTTACTATTTGTTCCATTTTTTTTTGATTTTTTATTTAATTTATGTTTTTTTATATTTAATTAATTTTAATTATATTTAATTAATTTTATCTTTTTTTTAACTTCCTTTTTTATAGATGTATTAATTAAAGGAAAAGAATTTTTTTTGGTAGAAAATAAAAAAAAGAAGGGTTAATTTATTATTTTTTAATAAAAAGGGGGGAAAATATGAAAAAAATTAAACTATCTTTTATTTTCTTTTTTATGTTTTTAATTAAATATTTTAGTTTTGTTTATTCTGAAGATATTGTTATTACTAAAAAAAATTCAGTTAATAATAGTTTTAATGAACAAAAATTAACTTTTATTTATAAAAATAAAATTATTCATTTTAGAAATTATCCAATGATAACAGAAAATGAAATATATTTTAATCAAGATGATTTTATAATATTTATGAAAACCTTAGGGTTTATTGATTGGCAAATAATAATTAATCAAGATAATCATAAAAAAGTAAGTAATTGTACTTTAATATCGAATGATATGAATAAATTCAAAGTAAATTTTACCCCTTTGATATATGAGGATAATATATATATACCTTTTAGTAGTATAAGTAATAAAATTGGTTTTTCTGCTGTTTTTGATTATGAAAAGGGTAAAGTTTATTTTTATCCTCAGATAACAAATATAGACATAAAAGATGATGCTGTAATTATAAATTCTTCAAAAGAAATAAAAATCCAAAAATCTTTTTATTTAAATAATCCTTTAAGATATGTTATAGATATTCAAGATTCTGTATTATCTCCTGAAGTATTTAGACAGAAGATATTATCTTCTAATGAATATATTTATCAAGTTAGAGTTTCTCAATTTTCTGAATTACCTGCTATAACTAGAGTTGTTATAGAAATAAATAAAAATCAAAAAGTAAAGAATGTAGCTAAAATTTTACCTAATCAATTACAACTTATTTTTTCTGATAGGTTACCTGATTTATATGCTAAAAAGAGTACTTATGATTATAATATAAAAAATGGTGAAGAAGAAATAAAAATTTATCAAATTACTCCTAATTATTCAGGTAATAATATCTCTATTTTAGTTCAGGCTGAAAAAGAACCTAAATACTCTATAAATAAATTAGATGATGGAAGATATTTCATAGATTTCTATAATTCAATTTTAACTATATCTAATAATGAATTACAAATTAATAATGAATACTTAAAAAGTATTAAATATTCTCAACATCAATTAGAACCATTTCCAATAGTTAGAATAACTTTTGTTCCTCAAGAAAATTATAATATAATTTTAAATAAAGGTAATGTAGATATAACTGGAAAATTGTTATCATTTGTTGTAAAAGAGAGACCAAAGGAAAGATTTAATGATAATGAAATAGATTATGCACCTTTTAATGGAATAACTGTAGTAATAGATCCTGGGCATGGAGGTAATGATTCCGGGGCTGTTAATTATAACTTAAATATTAAAGAAAAAGAATTAACTTTGAAAATATCATTATTAGTTAAGGAAAAATTAGAAAAAATGGGGTATAGAGTTGTTTTAACTAGATATAATGATCAAGAAGTAACTGGTAGTCCTGTAGATACTGAAGAGCTTCAAGCAAGAGTAAATATAGGTTATAAAAATAATGCTATGCTTTTTGTTTCTATTCATATAAATGCTTCTACTTACTCATTTGCTAATGGAGTTATGACATTTTATAACAAAGATATAGATTATAACTTAGCTAATTTTATTCATAGTGAATTAATTAAAACTGATATATTTGAAGATAAAGGGATAAGGCAAGCTAATTTTTATGTAATGAAGTATAATAAGTTACCTGCTGTCTTATTAGAACTGGGATTTATAACTAATTATAATGATGCTTTAAAATTGATGAATTATGAAAATCTAAATAAATTGGCTATAGCTATTGCTAAGGGAATTCATAATTACATTAAAGCTAATAAAAAGAGTTAAAAAACTAAAAAATAAATATAAATTGAAAAAAAATGAATTTAAGGAGAAAATAATATGGAAACTAATTTAAAAGATAATGTTCAAGTTAAGAATTTTTTATTACATAAAGATATATTGGTTAATGAATTGGTAGAAGAAGAAGAGGGTATTGAGATAAGGGAGTTATGGTTAGCAATGGGGCCTCAACATCCATCTACTCACGGAATACTACAATTATTTGTTAAGCTTGATGGAGAAGTTATATTAGAAGTTAAACCAGTTATTGGGTATTTACATAGAAGTATGGAAAGAATAGCAGAATCTTTAACTTATACTCAAGGGATACATATAACTGATAGGCAGGATTATATTTCTGCTATGGCTATGAATCTACCAATTTGTTTAGCAGTTGAAGAATTGGCTGGAATAAAACCTTCTAAAAAAGCTCAAGCTTTAAGGGTTTTAGCTGTAGAGCTTCAAAGGATAGCAAGTCATTTATTGTGGTATGGATTAATAGCTTTAGATACTGGTGCTATTACTCCTTTTTTATGGGCTTTTGAGTTAAGGGAATATGTTTTAGATATATTTGAAAAATTAGTTGGTGCAAGATTGACTTTACATTATATTAGACCTAGTGGTGTAGCTTATGATATGCCTGATAGTGTTTTAAATGACGTAAAGGATTTTATTGTATTATTAAAAAGAAAGATACCTGATTTACATGGGATCTTAACAGAGAATCCTATATTTATTGCAAGGATGGAAGATGTTGGGTTTATTCCAAGGGATTTAGCTGTTTCTTATGGAGCTTCTGGACATATTTTAAGAGCTGCTGGAATTAAATGGGATTTAAGAAGAGCTGAACCTTATTTAATTTACGATGAATTGGATTTTGAGGTACCTGTTGAAACTGCTTCTGATAATATGGCTAGATACTTGGTTAGGATGAGAGAATTGGAAGAAAGTGTTAAGATAATAGAGCAGGTTGTAAAAATTTTAGAGGATCCAGCTATTAAGATTCAAAACCATATTGATATTAGATTAGGATGGAGATTTAATGTACCTAAAGGACAAGTTTATATTAAAACTGAGGCACCTAGGGGAGAGTATGGGGTATTTGTAGTTTCTGATGGATATGAAAAACCTTATAGAGTAAAATATAGAAGTGGTGCTTTTTCTAATTTATCTTTATTTCCTGAAATATGTCGTAATCAATTATTACAGGATGTTATTGTTATTTTGGGTACTTTTGATATAGTTTTAGGTGAAATTGATAGATAAAATTTTATGTAAAATTTTATGATAGATAATTTACCTTTAATTTATATAAAAATAAAAAATCTGAAAAAAGATATAGATTATTATATAGATACTAATACTTTTGATATAAACAGTAATGATATTTTAAATAGAATAGATGAAATTGAACAATTAATTAAACAGAATTTAAAGGAAAAAAATTTTTGGATTGCGGGTATAAGTTATAAAGAACTTATTTTAGTACTTAATCAATATAGATCCATTAAATTAATAGAAAAGCAAATTAATAATCTAAAACAAGCATTAATAGATATTATTTATGAATTGTTAGCTTTTGATACTAATCCTATTGTTGAGATTCGAGTAGTTAATAGTTATTCTGATATTATACCTGAAATTAAGGAAATAATTCATAAATTCAATAATTATAGAATTAATAAGTATAATTTATATAATATTTCTAGTAGTTCTAATGAATCTATTAAAAATTATCTTGATTATATAAAGGATCAGTTTTCTTCTAATTTAATTAATATAAATGATGTATTGTATATTTTTAAGCTAAATTTTTTTGAAGATTTAGTTGATCATTCTGAAATTAAAAAAAATATAAATGTTTTTGTTGATTTCTTATTAGAATTATTTGATTTAGTTAGATATAGTAATATTAAAGTTTTGCAATTTTTA
>JBMFOW010000035.1:0-13746 GCA_049969455.1 bacterium
TATTTTTTTATTTGAATCGAATCTAAATATTTTTGTAAAACTTCAATTTCTCTTTCAATATCTTTTAATTCTTTAACTTCCTCATTAGTAAGTATTTTTTTATTATTTAGATAATAAGCTCTTTTAGATTTTTTATCTATATTATCTTTTAATATAATACTCAAAGAATCATTAGTATAAGAACTTAAAGCTTTATCTAATAATTTATTAAATTTAATATTAAATTCAGGATTATTCCAATTTTTTCTTATATATTCAATACTTTCAATTTTGTCTTTACCTAAAACATAATCTATTCCCTCTAAATTAATGATATAATTTAAATCTTTTTTGGTTATTAGATCAAATATAAAAGCCATATATATTTTATAATACATTTGTAAATCTTTATCAGATAATTCTTCTTCTAAGGTAGGATCTTCTACTTTATGATAAAATGGATCAATATGAGGAGATAATGAAGTTGTAATTACTTCTTCATAAGCTTTTTTCATATTATCTATTAGAACAAATGAATAAATTGGTAATCCATGTTTTACTTGAAGCATAGAGATCCTATAAGAATTATAACCCTCTACTACTTCTATACCCCTAATTTTAGCAACGTTAAAAAATCTAGTAGAATCAATATTCTTAACTCCCAAGACTTTATAGTTTTTAACTAAAGAATTATCAAATAACTGGGATTTATATCTAAATAAAATAGAAGAAGCTCTCT
This sequence comes from bacterium, assembly GCA_049969455.1. Classification (GTDB taxonomy): domain Bacteria; phylum DRYD01; class DRYD01; order DRYD01; family DRYD01; genus CAKZQG01. Next base: position 719 of record JBMFOW010000035.1, read on the forward strand.
CTAAATTATTAACAACATTATCCTCATCTTTAAATAAACTAATAGCTAAATCTTCTAAATCTATATCTAAATAATCTTTATAATTCTCTTCTATCCATTTTAATAATTTTAAATTATAATTATTTAAATTAGAATATTCAAATTTTGAAAAATTATCAAATACTCTAAATATCTCTTCATAAATTTTATTATTATTTAATATATTATCTACAATATTTTCAATTTTTTCTTTATCTGCTAAGTAGAAATTAATTCTATTACCCCAGCTACTTAATTTACTTTCAAATTTAATATTTAAATAAGAATTAATGTAATTTCGTTTAAAATTATTCCAAGCATCATATAATTTATCTATTCTTTCATTTCTATATTTTGATAACATTAATGCTAATTTTTGATAAAAATTAATAGCTCCTTCCTTTAAGATTATACTTAAATAATGATTATTTAAATTATCTACAGTTTTTGCTATTTTCTCTACTAAATCCTTATTCTTTTTATTTAATAATTTATTGAGAAATTTTTTAGAATCTTTTTCAAGATTTTCAATATAAATTTTTAGATCCTCATTGATTTTATTTAAAGCTACTTTATGTTGATCTATCTCATTTTTTAATGATTCTTTCGTTTTATCAATATATTTAAATATATTCATATTTTCATTTGAAAATAAATCATAAACCCTTTTTAATCCATATAAAGGGTTTTTTATATATTCTTCCATTAAATTAATAAATTCATCATACTTTGTTTTAACTAACTCTTCTACTTTTTGATTAACTTTTTCTTCACTAATTTCATTATAATCAACTTTAGTAATTTCTTTTATTTTTATACTAACTTCATCATTACTAATCTGAGTTATTTTTTCATAAATATCTGAATATACATTAGGTTTAGTCTTATTGTAAATACTATTAATTATATCATCTCTTGTTAATTCTTCTATTTTTAAAGATGTAAATATATCATATATAACCTTTGTATAATCAAGTTCTTTTGATAATTCTTTATCAAAATAAGATACTAATTTACCTAATATATATCTTTTAATCTTTTCATAAGGATATATAATACTAGAAGTTCCAAAAGAAGAATATAAATAATTTTTATGGGAATAAGGTTGGCTTTTTTGGTTTGTTGTTAATATAGTATATAAATTATCTTCAGCAGATTTAATTGAGGTACCTACCCCAGCAGTTAGTAAAACTGATAAAGATTCAGCTATTGCATCTAAAGTATCATCTAATCCCCCTATAGGAAATTCTTCATTTTCATCATCAATTAAATAACATACATCAAATGGAGATTTATTAGATGATATTTCCTTATTTTCAGTATATTTTACATTATAAGTAGTTTCTAAGTTAGGATTCATATAATAATCTATTTCTTTTATAGTAGCAAAACCATTGGCAAATATATTTTTTCTTTCACTTTCATCAGAAATAGGAAAGGGATGAAATGCAGTAGGTAAAACCAAAATCCCTTTGATTAAACAAGGATTAGCATTTTCTACTTCTATTATATGTCTTACAAGGTATGCAGTATCCAATAAAATTCCACTACCTGTACCCCCACAAGTAGAAGAAATTAAAAATACGTTTAGGGTTTTGGAAACATTTGAGATATCAGCAAATTTAGCTCTTAAGGATTTAACTGTTCTGTCTATAGTATTATAAATTTTATCGATATTTTTAAAGAGATATAATCTTCCCATAGCTCTAAATTGTTTAGCACCTTCATCACCTGAAACCACTTTAAAAGGTAAATTAGAAGGGAACCAAGGTCTTATAAATTTTGCAGCCTCACTATCTAAATTACTAATAATAGAAGCAACACCAGGAACACCTATATTAATATACTCATCTGCTTGTAATTCACTTATCATTGGATCATTTTTATCTGAATCTATTACTAAAAATTTTAATAAGCCTTTTTCTAATATTTCAGAGGGGATACTTGTTTTTAATCTATAAATAACTTTTAATCCTGTACCACCTAAACCTATAATAATAGTGGGTATAGTAAAATCCATAAAATATTTCCTCCTTTTAAAAATCTTTTTTAACTTCTAAGGATATATATATTATATTTTTATTATAAAAATTCCTCTTTTTTATATTTTTTTTAAAACTTTTTTGAATTTTTTTATAAATAGTTCATTATGAGATTTAAATGGAGATATTGTAACTCTTATGTAATCCCCCATATTCATATCACTAGCAGGTCTAACTATAATTCCTTCCAATAAAAGCCCATTAAAAACTTTATCTGCATCTTTTACTTTTATAGATATAAAATTTGAATAAGTTTTTATATAATCAATATCAAATTTCTTTTTTAATTCCTCTAGTTTAGAATATAAAAAATATTTTTGATTTATAATTAACTTTATTTTATCTATAAAGGAATTATAGTTTTTTAAAGCTAAGATAGTTGCTTTTTGAGCTAATGTGTTAATATTAAAAGGCAATCTTATATTATTTAAAGCTTTAGATAAATAATCATTAGTAAAAGCTACTCCTATTCTCAATCCTGCTAACGCAAAAACTTTAGAAAAAGTTCTTAAAACTATTAAATTTGGATAATTCCTTAATAATTCTATTCCATTATGATAATTAGGATTATCAACAAATTCAAAATAAGCTTCATCTAAAATAACAATTATATTCCTTTTTAAAGCATAATCTAAAACTTTTATTAAATCATCTTTTAAGATTATACTACCTGTAGGATTATTTGGACTACAAATAATAATTAGTTTTATAGGATCATCTATTTTATCAAGATTATTTTTTATATCTTTAAATCTTATTTCAAAATCTGGAGGAATTAAATTATATGTGATTAAGTTAGCTTCAAATAAATTAGCTTCAATATAATAAATAGCAAATGAAGGATATGGAATAAAGATTTTATCTCCTTTTTTTACTAAAACTTGATAGATATATCTTATTAATTCAACTGCACCATTACCTAGTATAATATTATCTCTCTTTACTTTATAAAAATTTTCTAATTCATTTAATAAATAATATAAACTATCATCTGGATAATAATATAAATTCTTTATTTCTTTTTTTAATTCTTTTAAAATAGCTTTATCAATACCTGCTAAGTTTTCATTAGATGCTAATTTAAGAATTTTAATATTTTTATCTTTAAAAACTTCTCTTTTTATTTCCTCTATTGGTTTTCCAGCTTTATATCTGTTTAAATTAATAAATCTACTTTCTATTATCTGCTTTAAGTATTTATCAAAATCTATCAAATTATTTGTATTCATTAGTTATATAAAATTTATTTAACTACTAAAATTTTATCTTTATTATATAAAAAAATAAAAACAGAAGGTATATAAATACTATCTTTTACAAGAGAATTTATTTTTGATTTATAAGGTAATACTGCTGTTTGTATATAATCTTTAGAGTAATAAGTAGTTAATTTAGATGAAAAAATTTTATAGTTTAAATTAATCTCTTGCAATTCATTCATCAACTCTGAATACTTTTTTGATAAATAATAATTATAAGAAATTAAATATATATAAACTATTAGAAATAAAAAATTAATTATAATAAAAGTAAGCATTTTCAGTCTTTTATAAATAAAATTGATTTGTTGTTTAGTTTTATCAGCTTCTTCCTTTAATAACTTTTCATCTATATCGAAAAATAGCATTTTATTTAAATGTTATTTAAGCATAATATATTACTTAAGCATTTTAAGTAATTCAGTTTGTAAAACATTACTTGCTTCTGGTCCTACTTTAGAATATTTTAAATTTCCTTCTTTATCTATTATAAATAAAGAAGGTATATATCTAACACCGAAATTTTTAGCAATATAATAATTATTATCCAACAAAACAGGATAATTTATACCATTTTGTTTTATAAAATCAATTATATCATTATTATTTCCACTACTATTACTTAAAAAGCTAAAGAAAACAACGTTATCTTTTAGCTTTTTCAAATTAGGATAAGTCTCATTAAATTTAATCAATTCAGGAATAGATCCTTTGCAAGCTGGACACCATGTTTCCCAAACTTCTAATACCATATATTTACCTACATAACCACTTAATTTTATTTTTTTATTATTAGTTAAATCCAACATAGGGGGGGCATTTTTTATAACTTCTAAATAATTTGAAGAATTTACTTTGTTATTATTATTAAATAATAATAATATTATAAAAGCTAAAAATACTAATAAAATTATATAAAATATTTTTTTATTCATTTTATTTTTCTCCTTATAATCATTCATTTTTTCTACATTATACTTTTTAATTATTAATTCCATACTTACTATCCCTTTTTTATTATTACATAAAAAATCTCAAATATCCTTTTTTTATTTTTTATTACTATTTTTATTTTTTGTACTAATCTTTTTAATACCTTAGTATCTACATAAATATGTTTTTCATTTCTTAAAAAGATTCTTCTATTTTTATTTTTTAATGTAAGTTAAATTTTTATAAAATTAAAAAAAAATTTATATTTAATTTATATTTAAAGATAATTAAAAGGATTAACTGGATTCCCATTAATTCTTACTTCAAAATGTAAATGAGGACCTGTAGAATTCCCCGTAGAGCCTACATATCCTATAACTTGTCCTTTAGAGACATATTGACCTTGTTTTACAATAATTGAAGAGCAATGAGCATATAAAGTAGAAACTCCATCTCCATGATCTATAATAATACAATATCCATAACCGTCATACCAAGAAGCTAAAATAACTTTTCCATTTTCAGCTGCATATATAGGAGCCCCATAAGGCGCTCCTATATCTATACCGGAATGAAATCTAGTTGTCCCATAAATAGGGTGCACTCTATAACCAAAATAAGAAGTAATTAAACTAGAAGTAGTAGGCCAAAATAGTCTACCACCTGTATATCTCAGATTCGTATTTAATGATTGAACTTTAACTATGTACTTTTGTAACTCTTCATATTTTTCTTTTTGTATATCTTCATAATATTCTATATCTTGTTTAGTTTTTGATATTTCTTGACCATATTTAGCTAACAATTCTCTTCTTTTTTTTAATAAAGAATTATAGTATTTTTGTTCAATATTTAGTTTATTTTTATAATTAGCAAGATTAATTTTTTGTTCATTTAATAGTTTTTTATTTTTTTCTAATTCAAGATACTCTTTAGATAAAGATTGAACCAATTTTACATCTATAACTATAGTTTTTTTTATTAAATATAAAGTATCTAAAAGAGTATCTGGAGAAGATATAGCAAAAGAAAGTAAAACCCAATTACCTGTATATTTTAAAGCTATATTTAATTTAGTATCTATAATATTTTGTATAATTTCTATTTTTTCCTTGTTTTTATTAATTTTAGCTTCATATTCTGTTATTTTATTATTAATATTTTTTATCTTTAAATTAATAGATTTTATTTTAGATTCATATTCTATTATTTTAGTCCAAGTTTCATTTAATTGTTTTTCAACATCTTTTTTAACTAAATTTTGATAATATAATCTTTTTTTAGATTCTTTTAATTTCTGGTTAATAAGATTTAATTCTTTTTTTATTTCATTTATATCTTTAGATAAACTTACATTAAAATATAAGAAATTAAAAATAAAAAAAAACACTATAAAGATAAGTTTATATTTCAGTATTTTAAGTTTCATATTTAAATAATAATTTTACTCACCTTGTATAAGTTTTTTTAAATATCTTTCAATAGTATTAGATGTAATTAAAATAATCAAGATAAAAGAAGTTAATAATATATAATTTCTGATTATGTTAATAAAATCTGTTGATACTAAGGATATAAAAGATAGGTTAGTAAAAATCCAATTAGATAATAGATTATAAAAAATTTTAATAAAATAAAAAGCCAAAAAATTAGATATAATTAATATAATTATACCTTCAGTAATAAGTGGATATTTAATAAACCAATTAGGAGCACCTACTAAATGCATTATCCTTATTTCATTTCTTCTTGCTAATATTGTCATTTTAACAGTATTTGATATTATCGTCAATATTCCAAAAGATAATATAGCTATAATAAAAAGAAAAACTTTATTTAAAATATCTATAATAATTGATATTTTCTTTACATATTCTTGCCAGTAATCTACTTCTTGAACACCTTTTATGTTTTTTATAATTTCAGCTACTTTTTCTATTTTCCTTGGATCTCCCACTTTTACATAAATTATATTTGGTAGAGGATTAATTATTAAATCTTTAGAAATATCTATATTTAATTCTTTTTCTATTCTTCTTAAAGCTTCATTTGATGAAATATATTGAATATTTATAATATCATCTATTTTCTCTATTTGATATATAATTTCTTTTATTTGCTCACCTTTTATTTCTTTTTTTAAATAAACATGAATAGTTAGTTGATTTATAATTTTTTTCTGAATATTTTCTATATTAAAATACAAAATTAATAATGAATATAAAAGCAAAAATGATAATGAAGTAGTTGTTAGAGCACTAAAAAACATTCCCAAATTCTTAGAAATACTATTTATAACTTCTCTTGTAAAAGAAATTAATATAGTCTCCAAATATTTCATAATTATTTTTTAATAATTAATTAAAGATACAAAAAATTATTACTTTTCTTATTTTAATTTAATAAATATAATATTTTAAATTATTAAAAAACATTCTCTATATATAGTATATACAAAAAAAAATTCAAGTAGATTAATAATAAAAATAAGTAAATTAGTTTATAATTTTTTAATTAAAAATTACTTTATTAATTAGTAGTAGTAGATTTAGATTTTTCTTCAATAAAGTCTAGTATATCTTTAATTGTTAATATTTTTTGACTTTCTTCTTCTGAAATTTCTATCTTAAATTCTTCTTCAAATTTCATTAATAATTCAACTAAATCCAAAGAATCTACACCTAAATCGTCTACTAAAGAAGAATCTTCTTTAATATCTGATTCATTAACAGATAATTTTTCTATTAAAATTTTTTTTACTTTTTCAAATATTTCTTGTCTAGACATAATTTTACCTCCTTTTTCATTATCTAATTATTTTATTTAACTAATTCTTCATTCCAGTTAGGCATACAAACCTTTCCAGGGTTATCATATACGTATTTACAGGCTTTCAATGTTCTTAAAATTTCTTTAGTATTTCTTCCTACAAAATAATCATTAATGCTAATATGCATAACAACTCCTTCAGGATTAACAATTAATGTTCCTCTTCTAGATAAACCAGTACTCTCATCATATGTTCCTAATTTGCAAGTAATCTGATGATTAGAATCAGATAACATTGGAAATTCAATAATACTCATTTCTTTATTATGTTCTACCCATGCTTTCAAAGTATAAACGCTATCAGTAGAAACACTAAACAATTGAGCTCCTAATTTAGTATATTCATTTTGATCTTTAGCTAATTCTATTAATTCATTTTGGCAAACAGAAGTAAATGCTGCCGGATGTGAAACTATTACTAACCACTTACCTTTATATTCTTCTAAATTAACTTCTTTTATTTCTCCTTTATGATAAGCTTTTGCTTTAAAATAACAAAATTTTTCTCCTACTTTATACAATTTTTTACCTCCTTAAATATAAATTTCTAATATAAAAGTAGTACAATATAGTGTTTCTATATTTTTCATTTTTATCCTTTTTTGAAAATAATGTTTTTTATATTAAAATTATTTAAAGAAGGATAAATAGTAAAAATAAATTAATATTATTTAATAAGGTATTAGATGAAAATAAAAATATGAAAGGAGATAAAAGTAATGAAATTATATAATACTTTAACAAATAAAATTGAAGATTTTAAAGAAATAAAAAAAGGCAAAGTAAAAATTTACTGTTGTGGACCAACTGTATATGATTATCCTCATATTGGAAATTTAAGAACCTTTAGCTCAGTTGATTTCTTAGTTAGAACCTTTGAATATTTTAATTATGAAATCATATATGTTATGAATATAACAGATGTAGATGATAAAATAATAAAAAATATAAAAGAACAAAAAATTACATTAAAAGAATATACATCAAAATATGAAAAAATATTTTTTGAAAGTATAGAAAAGTTAAACATAAGAAAAGCTAATTTTTATCCAAGAGCAACTGAACATATAAATGAAATGGTAGAAATAATAAAAATTTTATTACAAAAGGGAGTAGCATATAAAACTGAGGATGGAAGTATTTATTACTCTATTGCTAAATTCAAAGACTATGGAAAATTATCAAAGATAAAGATAGAGAATTTGAAGTTAGGTGCAAGAGTAAGCGTTGATGAATATAATAAAGAAAACTTAGTTGATTTTGCTTTATGGAAAGCTTATAATGAAAATGATTTAGATGTATATTGGGAAACAGAAATAGGTAAGGGACGTCCAGGTTGGCATATAGAATGTAGCGCTATGAATAGAAAGTATCTTAATCAACCTTTTGATATTCATGCTGGAGGCATCGATTTGATATTTCCACATCATGAAAATGAAATAGCTCAATCTGAAGCAGCTTTTGATACTGACTTAGCTAATTATTGGTTTCATGTTAATCACTTAATAGTAGAAGGTCAAAAAATGTCTAAATCCCTAAAAAATATAATAACTATAAAAGATATAGATAATCCTTTAGCTTTAAGATTACTTTATTTACAAACACATTACAGAAATAAACTAAACTTTACTTTTGAAAACTATAAAGGTTCAAAAACCGCTTTAAATTCTTTATTAGCATTTACAAATAATATATTTGATATAATGACATATTTCTCTTTTCAAAAAAATCAAAAAATAGAATTAAATTCTAATATAAAACAAATTGTAGATAATTATATTAAAGAATTTGAATTATCTTTAAAAGATGATCTAAATACTCCAAGAGCTATTTCTCTTTTATTCGAATTAGTAAATTCAATAAATATATTAATAAATAAAAATCCAATAAATTATTTTGATGCAGAATATATTTTTAATGCTATTAAAAAAACTGACAAAGTATTTGGATTAAAACTAACAGAATTTGAAGAAATACCACAAGAGATAAAAGATTTAATGATAAAAAGAAATGAATTTAGAAAAAATAAAGATTATCATCAAGCAGATATTATAAGAAATGAGATTTTAAATAGGGGATACATAGTAGAAGACACTGCTTGGGGTAGTAGAGTTAGAAAAAAAATTTAAAGACTACCAAAAATTTTTTTTAATAATTATTTTTTTCAATGAATAATCAATTAAATTTCTTAGAAATTATAAATAAATTTAAAGAATATACTTTTTTATTAAATTTAAGTTATGAAAAAGAAGAATAAATAAAATATTATAAAAGAAAAATTAGATTTATAGAAGATTTTTATTATTTTTTAAAAAATAATAAAAATTCAATAAATTTAAAAGATTTATTAGATTATAAAAAAGTAGATAAAAATATTTATCAAAAAATCTTAGAAATTCAAAATAAAAATATATTTGAAAGTTTTTATAAAGTTTTATTTAAAACCATTTTAATTAAAATATTGAATAATTTAGAATATTCAATTAATAATGTTAATAATATTGAAAATAATTTAGAATTTATTGAAAATATAACAAGGAATAATCTAGATAATTTTAAAGAATTATTGAATGAATTTAGTATATATAGTTTAAGAGAATTATTAATAAAAATAAAATTTTCAAAGAATTTTTTCCAAAAATTTAGTTTATTTTTTATTGATTTAATAAAAAAGTATTTTTTTTATCAATATCTCCATAATCCAATAAATATATCATCATATATCTTTATAAATATAGGATTTACCATAAAAGAAATTATAAACAATATAATTGAATCATACTATAAACAAGAAACATATTTTTATGAAATATATTTCAAATTTTTAGAAATAAGGAATTATCTAAAAGAAAATAAAATTAATTTTATAATATCTAATTCAATTTCTAGATTTACCTTAAACATAAATGAAATAACATTTATTATTCATTATTTATTTTCTGATTTTAATAAATTTATAAAAAATTTTGCTTTAAATTTAAATCTCAAAATATATAAATTAGAAAAATACAAAATAATAGATGATGATTATTTAATTAAAATTTATTTTTATAATATAAAGGTTCCAGTAATTTTTATATTTTCTAAAGATATTTTCAATATTTTAATATATGACTTGTATTTTACCTATAAAGATACAATAAATGAAATAGATTTTTTTGAAAATACCATTAAAATATATAATTATAATTCTTTAAAAGATTTTATAATTTATTTTTCTAAATTAGATAAATATAACAATCTTAAAAAGGAAATAAGTTTATGTAAAAATATAAATGAAATTTATAATTTATTTTATAGTTATTTTAATTTAAATTATATACCATCTGAGCTTTCAGATTATCCCCAAATAATAAAAATAGCCAAGAATAATGATTTTAATGATTTAGTTAAATTAGAGGACATAAAAGGAGATCTTCATATACATACTAACTTATCAGATGGACTTAATTCAATTAATGAAATAATTAATTTTGTAAAAACTAATAAAACTAATTACAATTATATAGGAATAACAGATCATGTAAATTACTTAAATCTAAATCAACTAAAAGATCTAAAAGAATATATAAAAAATAATATAAATTCTGATAAATTTAAAGTTTTATTAGGAATAGAAGAAAATATAGATGAAAATGGATTATTATATTCTCAAAAATTAGATAATTATTTAGAGGTTCTTAATAATATTGATTTTATAAACGCTTCAATTCATTCACATTTTAATTTAAAAGAAGATCAACAATATAATAGATTATCAAAAATTGCTGAAAATAATAATCCTAAAATATTAACTATTTCACATTTAACTACAAGAGTTTTAAATATAAGAAATCCTATATCTTTAAGTACAGATAAAATAATAGAAATTATAAATAAATTAAATAAAAATAATAAATATATAGAAATAAACTGTCACTTAGATAGATTAGATGTTGATTATAATATTTTAAGAGAGTACTATTTAAAATACAAAATTAAACCAAATGTAGTAATTTCTACAGATGCTCATAATATTAATCATTTAGATTATATAGAATTTGGTGTAAAAATAGCAAGAAAATCTCTAATTTCTAAAAAAAATGTTTTAAACACTAAAGAAAATATCTTATAAATTAATTTTTTAATTTTTTTATTTTTATTTTTTTTATGTAAGGAGTTTTAAAAAAAAATTATAATATAAAAATATGAAAGGAGGGAATCAAATGAAAAAAAATAAAAAACTTTATCTTAATATTAAATCTCTATTAGTTATTTTATTAATAATTTCAATGTTAAGCTTTTCAATAGTATCAGCGAATGAAATAAAAATAACTTTTTGGCATACTTTTAGTCAGAATTCTTCTAAAGGGAAAATTATAAATAAATTAATAAATGATTTTAATAATTCTAATATAACAATAAATGATAATAAAATAATAGTACAAGGTTTATATAAAGGTAGTAAAGATAAATATTCTAATCCTTATATAACATTGTTTAATGAACTAATAAAAGCAGGAGCTAAAAATGAACTCCCTGATATAAGCTTAGCTTATGAAAATTGGATACTACAATTTAATCAAGTAGGATTAATTAATGATTTAACACCATATGTTAATAAAGATTCAGAATTAAATGAGTATATTAATAATTTAATTCCAACATTTAAAGACTCTGCATATTTTAATAATAAAATTCTAAGTATCCCTTATAATAAAAGCATTTATGTATTTTATTATAATAAAAAATATATTCAAAACCTAAATTTAGATAATTTAGATTTTAATGATTTTATTTCTTATTTAAAGGAACTAAAATCTAAACTAAATAAAACTCCCTTATATTTAGAACCAAATGAAGATACCTTTATTATAACTTATTTATTAATTTCCAAGAAAGACTTTTTTAAAAATGAAAAAAATGAAATAGAGCCTACTTTTTTACCAGAAGAAGCTAAAAACGTGATAAATACTTTAAAAGACTTAGAATCTCAAGGTTTAATAAAATTTACAGATAATTCTTATAAAGCTTTTATATCTAATGAAGCTCCAATAATTTTATCTACTTCAAGTAGATATATAGATTTAATTAATAAAAAAGATGGATTTGATTTTGGCATTTCTTCTTTACCAGCTAAAAACGGATATATCCACGTAGCGGGAACTAATTTAATATTATTATCTAAAGATTCTTTAAAAGAAAAAGCTGCTATTGAATTCACTAAATTCTTAATTAAAAAACCTAATTTAACATATATGCTAATAAACACAGGATATATCCCAACTACTAAAGATATATTAACTTATAATGAATATCAAAACTACTTAAATCAAAATATTGAATATAAAAATGTATTAACCTACAGTCTAGATAAATTATATTTACAGCCACAAGTTTGGGCTTGGGAAAATGTAAGATGGTATCTCAATGAAACTATGTTTAATATTTTTAAAACCAATAGTAATATAAATGAAGAAATTTTAAAATTACACTCTAAAGTAATACAAATATTATCTAATCAAAATCTAATAAAAAATTATCAATCTATAAATTAATTAATAAAAACAGGGGGGGGATAATTATGCCTAAAAATATTCAAAAAAATAGAAAAGTATACAAAAATTCCAAAAAAATAAAAAAAATAGAAGATAACATTAACCAAATAGAATCATTAGAAACCTTTTTATATTCTTTACCAGAAACTCTAGAAAATGATAATGAAAGTTCAGATAATTTAAGTATAGAAGAATTATTAAAAAAGGAATTTAAAAACATAATAAGGATATGCGATATTTGTGGTAATGAAATGAATTTAGATATAGATTCTGAAAATTTTGAGATTTTTGTATGTAATAACTGCGGATATAAAATAAGATTAAACAATAATATATACCAAAAATAGAAAAAATTTTTCAAAAAATTTTTTTAAAAGGGGGATTATTTTATGCTAAGAATACTAAAATAG
>JBMFOW010000036.1:0-13705 GCA_049969455.1 bacterium
CTGAGTTTTACAGAAATAATGAATATGAATTTTATATAAAGAAAGTAATTGATTTAAATAATATTGAATTGAATAATTTAAAATTATTTTTAGAAAATAAATATAAAAAAGAAGTCTTATTTAATCCATTTAAAATTATTTCACAGGATATAGAATCTGAATTAGTTTTTAATGCTGTAAATAATTTAATAAAAAATGTAAACAATTTTGTTTTAGTGGATTTAGGAGGAGCAAGTACTGAATTAACTATTAAAAAAGATAATTATATAAATAAAATTTTATTAAAAACTGGGGCAGTTCATTTTAATGATCACATTGATCTAAACTCTATTTTAAATATTGATGAAAATATAAAAAATGTTATATTAATAGGAGGAAGTTTTGTTAGCCTCTATTTTTCTTTAGAAAAATTTAAAATCTTTAAAAATTTAAATATTTTAAATAATAACTTTCTTTTATTTTTAGTTAATTTCTTTTTATATGATGCTAATTATCTAAATATTTCCAGATTTTTTTTATTTAATATATTTAGAAAAATTTTATTCATTGATAAAATTTTAAACTTTTTTAAAAAAATTGTTAATTTCTTATTTGTTGTTGTTCTATTCTTTTTGATTTGCTGTTTTCTTTGTTTTTTATTTTTTAATATTAATTTAAAATTTTATTTAATCTTAGTATTTGTAGTCCTTATTTTTATATTTATAATTATATTTATTTTTCTTTATATAAGTTTTATAATAGATGATTTTATATATAGTTTAGTTGATGATACTTTATTTAAAAACGATTATATATTTTTAAAAAAAATTAACTTTGAAGATGTAATTGATTTTTATAAATTTATAAAACCCTTGAATTATAAACAAATTGAATTTAAATTTTGGGATTTAAAGGGTAGAGGAGATTCCATTAAAAATGCTTTTATATTTATTCTTTCTTTATTAAATATTATAAAACCTGAAAATATCTATATAACAAATATAACTTTATTAGAAGGTTTAGTTATTAATATCTTTTTTAATACTAATATAACTAATAATAAAGAAAAGAGTAATTAATATTAAAGTTATAATAGAGGATAAAGGTAGATCGAATTTAAATGATAATAAAAATCCTAAAATTAAACTTATTAATGAAATAATTATAGAAATTAAAATGAGTTTATAAAAATTATAAGAAAATTTCATGGCTATCAATGAAGGAATAGAAAGTAAAGTTATTAATAAAATTATTCCTAAACTTTTAACTAATACAACAACACTTAATGAGACTAAGATATAAGATAATAAATTTATTAAATTGGTATTTAAATTTAATGTTTTAGCATATTCTTCATCTAACATTGTTATTTTTAATTCTTCACTAAATAGAATTAAAAATATTAATAACAAGACTAACAAAATAAAGTTTATTAAATTATCAAATGAATTAATTAATAAAATATTTCCAAATAAGTAAGTGGAAATAGCTAAAGATTTATTTTTAGATAAATATAATAAAATTATTCCTAATGCTGCTCCTAAAGACCATATTATTGAAGTTATATGCTCATCCTTGTTATTTAAAATAATTTTAATATAAAAAAATATTAATCCAATAAATACTGCAGATGGAATATTAATTAAGTAAGGATTTAAATTTAAAAAATTAGCTAATCCAATTGAACCTAATATAGCATGTGATATACTCCCACCTATTGAACTGATATTTTTTAATACTACAATACTCCCTATTATACCTATTATAAAACTTATTATAAAAATAGCTATTATCGTATCTTTAAATATAAATACAGTTTCCATAAATAATTTTTTTAATTATTTTTTATTTATTTATAAATTTCTTTTGCTATTAAGTTTAGATATTTTTTATAATCTAATTTATCTGACTCTAAATCATTTTTTAAGTTTTCTTTATTTTTAAAAGAGATAGAATTTTTTAATAATTTTATTAAATCCTCTTTTGAATAATATTCTCTTAAAATTGATATTAGATTTTTTATAATTTTTTCATTTTCTGTTAGGATTAGGTAATCTATGATATTATTTCCTTCATTATCTTTTTGAAATACTGAGTTTTTATTTTTATTAATAATGAATATAATTGGAAAAATATTATAATTATATGTAGCAATCATAATTGGGTAAACACCTTCATTATTTGGGATATTAATTAAATTATTATCTAATGAATAAAGAAACTCTAAAGTATCAAAGCATTTTTGTTTATCATTTACAAATGAACTACAAGCTTCAAAAAATATTGTATTCCCTTCTTTATCTCTTTTTTTTACATCCATTTTTAAATCCTGTATTAAGTATTTAATAATTTCTAGATTATATTTTCTAGATGCCCAAAAAAGAGCGTTGTTGTTAAATTTTAAATCAGTAGCATTTATATTACATCCATTTTGGTACAATATCTTCAAAATTTTTAATTTATTCGAAAACGTAGCAGTTAAAAATGGAGTGAATCCTAAAAAATGATCTCTTTGTTCTTTTTCTACTCTTAATATCAAAATTTCTATAATTTCTATATTATTTTTTATAATAGCATATTTTAAAGGATAATTTCCTAAATTATCATATTCTATTAAATATTTTTTTTCAGTTTTATCTATTACCTCCTTTAAAATATTAACAGAATTATTTAAACATATTAAATGTATTATATTTTGATTATTTTTATTCTTTATTTTATATATATTGTTTCCATATTTATTATATATTTCTTTAAAATCTTCTACATTATCATTTTTTATAGTATAAAATATTTTTGTATAATTAATATCTATTTTTTCTTTTTTGTTAAAGACAATAAACAAAAATATAAGAATTATTAATACTAAAAATAAAAAACTAAAAATTAATTTATTTTTTTTTAATTCAGTCATTATTAAATTATTTTATATTAAATGATTTTATATTCTAAATTTAATATTTCATTAAATTTAGATTTAATAGAGTTATAAATATTTTTAACATCAAAATTTTTAGGGACTTCTAAAATTAATTGAATATTAGCAGTTGAATTATTATTAACTTGAGCTTGACAAGTTAATAAATTTATAGTTTGGTCTGAAATAGATTTTAATATATCTTGTAATAATCCTTTTCTATCTTTAGCTAATATATCTATTTGAATCTTTATATTATTCTTTATTTCATCCCAAGTTAATTCAATTATATTATTAATTTTATTGTTATTAATGTAATATATAATATTTTTACAATCTTTTTTATGAATAGATATACCATTACCTCTTGTTATGAATCCTACAATTTCTTCAGGATGTATAGGGGTGCAACATTTAGCAAATTTATATAAAACTCCTTCTTTTATTGTTTTTAAATCTACAGTTTTTAAATCTTTTTTTATATTGTTTTCAACTAATTTATTCAGATTTATATTATTTTTTTCAATTATTGAAATAAATAAATCCTTTACTTTATTTTCAATAGATACTTTTTTAGTATCTCCAAATCCAATGGCTATTAAAAAATCTTCAATATCTTTAAATGCATTTTTATAATAATTATTGTAAATCAAGGATACTAATTTGTCAAACTCTAATAATTCTTTAATTTCTTTAGGTAATTCTTTTATCTGTTCTAAATTAAAATTTTTATATAGATTTTTAATAATTTCGTTAAATATATCATTAGCTATTTTTATATATTCTTGTTTATTTTTTTTCTTAAGAAATTGTTTTATCTTAGATTTAGCATAATTAGTTTTAGCTATTTTTAACCACTCTATGTTGGGATTTGCATTCTTTGAAGTAATTATTTCTACAATATCACCACTTTTTAATTTGTAATTAAGATTAACAATCCTGCCATTAACCTTAGCTCCTACACATTTGTTCCCTATTTCTGTATGTATCCTATAAGCTAAATCAATAGGAGTAGAACCTTCAACAAGATCTATACAATCGCCTTTAGGAGTGAAAACAAAAACTGTAGTATTTAAAATCTCTTCTTTTATTCCTTCTTCTTTTAATTCTTCAATACCCTCTATATTTTTTTTCCAATTTTCTATTATTTTTTCATATTCTCCAAAATCCTTAAATCCTTTATACTTCCAATGTGATGCTATTCCATATTCTGCAATATAATCCATCTCTTTTGTTCTTATTTGAATTTCTATAGGATAACCTTTGTATACTACAGTATGTAAAGATTGGTATCCATTAGGTTTAGGCTTGGCTATATAGTCTTTTATTCTATCTTGTATAGGCATCCATAATGAATGGATTATACCTAAAACTAAATAACATTTTTTTACATCATCAACTATTATTCTAATAGCTCCTATATCCATTATTTCATTTAATGGTACTTTTCTTTTTATCATTTTATTATAAACACTATATATAGTTTTTATTCTACTTTTTATTACAGCATTTATATTTTCTGATTTTAATTTATTTTCAATTGTATTTATAATTTCTTGATGTTCTTTAATTATAAGCTCTTTTGTACTTTGAATATAATTTTCTATTTTTTTATATTCTTCAGGATTAAGATAATAAAAAGCTATATCCTCCATTTCGGATTTTATTTTCCATATACCTAATTTCTGAGCAATGGGTACATAAAAATCCAAAGTTTCTTGAGCAATTCTTTTTTGTTTATCTCGACTTAAATAATTTAGTGTCCTTAAATTATGTAATCTATCTGCTAGTTTTATTGCTATTACTCTTATATCTTTAGCGGTACTTATAAACAATCTTCTTAAGTTAGCTAAACTTAGTTCTTTTTTTTCAGCATCTATTATATTTTGATCTTCATAGATTAGCTGCTTTATCTTAGGAAATAATTTTTGCAATTTAGTTAAACTCTCTACTATAAATCCAATTTCATTACCAAAAATATTATATATATCTTCTAAATTTGTATTTGTATCTTCAACAATGTCATGAAGTAATGCAGAACTTATTGTTATGTAATCATTAAAATAATCAGTTAATATAAGAGCAACTTCTAAGGGATGAATAATATATGGCTCAGAAGAAGCTCTATATTGACCTAAATGAGAATTATAAGCAATTTTAAAAGCTTTTTCCATTATATTTTTATTAATATCTACTTTTGAAAGAAGTAGATTATATAAATTGTTGATCTTGGGGTCTAAGTTCATAATAATTACAATACTGAGGTAAACACCTACTTACTTGTAAATCCTTTAATTTTAAAACTAAACAATAGTATCTAGTAGTCCCATTTTTCCCTTTCATATCTAGAGCTGCTAAGTTTTTACAAGCTGTTTTATTAGTAGTTATTACTTCAGGTACTGTACATTTTTTACATATATCAAAATTAGAATCTAATTCAAATTTTTCTAAATACCCATAACATATATATGTTTCAACTACTTTATTATCTTTTACTTTTTTTACTTTTTTAGCAAATGGACAATTTTTACCCCTAAATTTCCAGAACTCTTTTTCACTTAATTTTGAACTTTCTTTTTGCTTTTTTAAAAAAAACATTAATCCTTTTACCCCTATTTTTTAATTATATATTTTTATCCATTTTCCTGCTTTTTTTAATAATTACTCATACTTTCCTAAAGCTTTAGAAAATGAGTATATTAAAATCCCACTTATAGATATTCTTCTAATATAATTATTTTTTGATTTTTTAAAATTTCTTACTTCATATTTTATTTCTTTATTTGCTTTATTTTGATTATTTCCTTTTATTAAATTGTAATCTGCATAATTTGAAGATATTAATACTTCATCCATGTTTTTACTACCTCCTTATAATAATTCTTATTTATCTTTTATTTAATTTAAAAAAAATTTTTTATAAAATTATGTAAAAAAAATGTTAAAAAAGAATTATTGGATTTTGTACTAAAAAACAAAATTATTTTTCTAATGAAATTGTTTTCTCTAGTTTAATAGAAAAAATATTTTCTTTATTATCAATCAAGAATTTATCACACAAATAATTTAAAATATGTATCCTTAATCCTGCTTTCACTAAATTATTTAAAATCATTTTATCACTATCTACTGAGGTTATATTTATAATTAATTTTAAATATTTATCCAATTCCTCCCATTTTAAAATAATTTCTATATTATTTACTGGATTAGTTATTAATAACGAAGCAGCTTCATTTAAAATTAATTTAATATCTTCAATTTTTTCTATATTTACATCATATTCTGATAGTAAACCCGATATTATTAATCTTGGTATTATTAAAAAATTTTCTTTTGATGGAATACTTAATGTTATTGTATTATTGATATTCTTTATATCCTTTAACATATTTAATTATTTAATAAAAAATTAAGCAAAAATTCATTATCTTTAATTATATTATATCCAGTTTTTATACATTTTAAACAAAATATTTTTTAATTACTGATTCATTAATAAAGAAAATTTTTTGAAGAAAATTTTTAAACAAAATTTTAAAAAAAATTTTAATCATATAGTATATTTTTAACAAATTGTTTAGGATCAAAAGGTTGAATATCTTCTAGATTTTCTCCAAAAGTAATAAACTTTATAGGTATTCCTAAATTAGTTGTTATAGAAAAGATAAATCCTGCTTTACTTGAAGTATCTAGCTTAGTTATACCAACTCCTGTTAATCTTATTGTTTCTGTAAATACTTTAGTTTGTTGAATACTATTTTGACCATAAGTAGAATCTAAAATTAATATTTTTTCTTGTGGTAATTCAAGATGATGTTTTTTTATTACTTTTTCTATTTTTTGTAGTTCTTGAATTAAATTATTTTTATTATGCATTCTTCCAGCTGTATCTATTATTGCTACATTTACATTTTTGGCAATTGCGCTATTAACAGTATCATAAGCAACTGCAGCACTATCTGCACCTAAATTTTGTTTAACAATAGGTATATTAAGTCTTTTAGCCCAAATCTCTAATTGTTCAATAGCTGCTGCTCTATATGTATCTCCCGCTCCTATTATTACACTTAAATTTTTTGATAAAT
Source organism: bacterium (assembly GCA_049969455.1). Taxonomy (GTDB): domain Bacteria; phylum DRYD01; class DRYD01; order DRYD01; family DRYD01; genus CAKZQG01. The sequence goes on from JBMFOW010000036.1 coordinate 6,985, forward strand.
AATAATTAGCTAATTTAGCTATAAAACTAGTTTTACCTGTACCATTTACTCCTACAACTAAAACAACTAATGGATAACCCTTTATCTTGTTTACTAATGGATAATAGATATCATCTGTTTCATAAGGAATACTTAATAACATTATTAAATCTTTTTCTATTTCTTCTATTGCTTTAGAATCATCTTTAATTTTTTTTACGATATTTTTTAAATTATTTACGATAGAATTTGCAATATTAACACCTACATCTGCTTTTATTAATTTTTCTTCTAAATTATCCCAAAATTCTGGAGTTATTTTATCTACTTCTTTTGTCTTTATTAAATCCCTTATATCTGTAAATAGTAATTCCTTTGTTTTCTTTAGACCTTCTTTTAATTTATTTAATATACTCATTAAAAACCCCCACCTAAATTACTAGATTAAACATACCAAGGAGAATAAACTATATTCTTTGTTTTTTTGATTTAAAGTTTTCTGATTTAAAATTATTTTTTCTTTTGAATTATCAATATTTATTTTATTAATAAGATAAGCTCCTATAAAATCTTTTAAATTGTAATCACTTATTTTATTCTGGAATCTCCAATTTTTCATATGTTCTATTATGAAATTAGTATGTATATTAGCATTTATAAATTCAGGATGAGATAAAATATCTATTACGTATTCTTTATTAGTTTTAATAGGTAAAATTACAAAATTTTTTAAAGCTAAAATCATTTTATTTATAGCATTTATTCTAGATTTATCCCAAGTTATTACTTTTGCTACTAATGGATCATAATAGGGAGGAATAATTGAATTTTCTTCTAAGTATGTATCTATTCTTATATCTTTTATTATGTTAGGAAATTTAAGAATTTTAACTTGTCCAGGAGAAGAAATAAAATTATTTTCAGGATCTTCAGCATTAATCCTAACTTCTATAACATTTAAATTTTGTTTTATATCTTCTTGATTAATAGATAATTTATGACCAGCAGCTACTAAAATTTGCGTCTTTACAATATCAATATTTGTTGTTATCTCAGTTATTGGATGCTCTACTTGTAATCTAGTATTTACTTCTAAAAAATAAAAATTATTATTTTTATCAACAATAAACTCAACAGTCCCTGCATTATAATATCCTACATACTGTGCTAATTTTTTAGCAGCTTGAGTTATTCTATAACGAGTTTCATCATCTATAGTAGGTGAAGGAGTTTCTTCTATTATCTTCTGAAACCTTTGTTGAATAGAACATTCTCTTTCATATAAATGTAATATATTTCCATGTTCATCTCCTATGATTTGTACTTCTATGTGCCTAGGATTTTCAAAATACTTTTCTATATAAACTGTTTTATCACCAAAAGCATTTAAAGCTTCTCTTTGAGCAGATTCTATAGAATCTTTAAGTAAATTTTTATCGTAAACAATTCTTATTCCCTTACCTCCACCACCTTTAGATGCTTTTATCATTACAGGAAATCCTATTTTTTCTTCTATTTCATTTAATATTTTTTCATTATATTCTGTAATTTCTAAGCCTAAGCTTATAGGTACCCCTGCTTTAAAAGCAGTTTTTCTAGATTCTATTTTATCACCTAATAATTCTATTACTTTATAATTAGGTCCAATAAATTTTATTCCATTATTTTCAACTTCTTTAGCAAACAATGAATTTTCAGATAAAAACCCATATCCTGGATGTATTGCATCAACCCTGGCTTTCTTAGCTATCTCTATTATTTTATCTATGTTTAAATAACTATTAATTGGTAATGGATCCCCTAAATCATAAGCTTCATCAGCTAATTTAACATGTAAAGCATTTTTATCTGCTTGAGAATATATACAAACTACTTTTATTCCCAATTCTCTTAAAGCTTTAATAACTCTTACTGCTATTTCTCCCCTATTTGCTATTAAAACTTTCTTAAACATAATAATATTTTTATTAAATATTTTATTAACTATATGAATCTATCATTTTTTGTATCTTTTCTTTAGGTAAATTTGTAATATCTACATCTATAGGTATATTACCATTTAAAATTTGTTCTTCATAGGTTTTATCATTTCTTTTATAAAATATTCCTACAGAAAAATGTTCTGTAAAAGCTTTAGCTAATGCTGAATTTATGTCATTAAAATCATGATTTTCTAGTTTTTTGATTTTAGATTTAAAAGTTTTAAGATCTTCCATTCTGTAATAGGTTATGCAAGGAGAAAGAATATTTACAAATGAAAAACCTTTATGATTTATAGCTTCTTTGATTATATTAAAAGTATCATTAACATCTAAAGCAAAAGTTTGAGCTACAAAAGTAGCACCACTAGAAATTGCTATTACTAATGGATTTATTGGTGTTTCTTTTACTCCTGAAGGTGTTGTTGATGTTTGTAAATTTAAAGGTGATGTAGGAGAAGCTTGTCCTTTAGTTAACCCATATACAAAATTATCAAACATTATTACGGTAATATCTATGTTTTTTCTAGCTGTATGTATAAAATGAGTACCTCCAATAGCAAATAAATCCCCATCACCACTAACAACTACAACATTCATTTTAGGATTAGCTAATTTAAAACCTAAAGCAACAGGTAATGGTCTACCATGAAGAGTATGAATCGTATAGGTATTTACATAACTTGTTATTCTACCACTACAACCTATTCCTCCTATTAATACAAAATTAGTAGGATCAAAATTTAAATCTATTATAACCTTATATATTGCTTGTAAATCAGCAAAATAAGTACATCCTGGACACCATTGAGGCTTTATTTCTGTTTGCCAATCTTTTGGAGTAGCTTTTTGGTGAATTGTCATTGGTATCCCCCTTTTATATATAACTCCTAATTTCTATATTCATTTTTTTTTTAATTACTCCTTTTATTATTATATATTATTAATATTATTAAAAATAAATTGGTTTTTGAATTAATCTTGCAATAGTTTCTTTATCTATTTTTAATCCTTTATTTATAACAATAATATTATCAAAACTAAAATATTTTTCTTTATCTTCTTCCAAATTATACCCTATTGATATATTCTCTTCTATTATTACTCCTTTATCTAAAATCGTATTAATAATAGAGCTATTTTTATTTAATATACATCCATTCATAATAATTGAATTTTCTATTCTTACATTATCATTAATTATACATTTAGGAAAAATAATCGAATTTTTTATATATACATTGTCATTAATAATACATCCTTCAGATATTATAGAATCTTGTATATTAACATTTTTTCCTGATATTTTAGTTGGGGGTAAATTAGAATAAGCAGTATAAACAGGCCAATATGGGTTATATAAATCTAAAGGTGGGTTAGGCAAAAGCAATTCCATAGATGCTTCATAATAAGATCTTATAGTACCAACATCTCTCCAGTAGGGCTTATTATTATTGCTACCTGGAATAGTATTTTCTTCAAAATTATAGCTATAAACTTTGTAGATTTTTATACTTTCTGGAATAATATCTTTACCAAAATCATGACTAGTATCTCTTAAAGCATCATTTTCTAACATTTTTATTAAAACATCTCTGTTAAATATGTAATTTCCCATTGAAGCTAAAACTTGAGTATCATTTATTTTAAAATCTTCAATTATTTCTGGATCTTTTGGTTTTTCTGTAAAATCTATTATCCTATTATCACTATCTATTTTCATCAATCCAAACCTACTAGCTTCTTCAACGTTTATAGGAAATGTCGCTATAGTAATATCACTATTTTTTTGAATATGATATTCTATCATTTTTTTTATATCCATTAAATATATATGATCGGCAGAGAAAACAATAACTAATTCCGGTTGTTCATCAAAAATTAAATTTAAATTTTGATATATAGCATCTGCAGTACCTCTAAACCAGATTTTACCTATCCTCATTTGAGGTGGAACTATATTAACATAGAAACCAAATCTTGAATTTATATCCCAATTGGTTTGTAAATGCTTTATTAAGGAATGAGCTTTATACTGAGTTAATACATTTATTTTTAGGATTCCACTATTTACTAAATTACTTAGAACAAAATCTATTATTCTATACCTTGCACCAAAAGGGACTGCTGGTTTAGCACGCTCTTTTGTTAATGGAAATAATCTAGTACCTTCTCCTCCAGCTAATACCATCGCTATTACATTTGTTAATCCATAATCTTTACTGCTTGCTTTTAAATTGTATATCATTATTTATCACCCTCTTTATTATTAAACTCTTTCTTTATTTTATTTTTTATTTTTTTTTATTTATCCTTTATTGATAAATAGTTTATTAATTTAAAATATTAAATTTTAAAACTCTAAATTTGAAAGCTAAAAAATTTTTATTAAATTACTAAAAGGAAAAAATGAAATTTATATAAAAATATAAAATATGATAATTTATTAATAACTTTAAGTTTGGGGAGGATCAAAAATATGAGAAATATAAATAAAGATGAAATAAAAAGTATAATAGCAACAGATTGTGGATCTACTACAACAAAAGCTATATTAATAGAAAAACAATCCAATGGAGAATATAGGTTAGTTACTCGTGGAGAAGCACCTACTACTGTAGAAGCACCTATAGAAGATGTAACTATTGGAGTATTAAATGCTTTTAAAGAAGTAGAAGAATTAAGGAAAAGAAAAATACTTAATGATCTTAAAGATAATTTAATAAAACCTCATAAGGATGATGAAGGAGTAGATTTATATGTTTCTACTTCTTCGGCTGGTGGCGGACTGCAAATGGTAGTAGCTGGAGTTGTTAAAGAAATGACTACAGAAAGTGCAGAAAGAGCTGCATTAGGTGGTGGTGCTATTGTTTTAGATTCTTTTGCAGTTAATGATGGTAGAAAACCCTTTGAAAGAATAGAAAAAATTAGAGAGTTAAGACCTGATATAATATTATTAGCTGGTGGAACTGATGGAGGAACTGTTAAGCATGTAGTAGAAATGGCTCAGATAATAGCAGCAGCTAAGCCTAAGCCAAGATTGGGGATTACCTATAATTTACCTGTAATATTTGCTGGCAATAAATTAGCTACAGATGAAATTAAAAGAATTCTTTCTAATGTAGTGGAATTAAAAGTAACTGAGAATTTAAGACCAACTTTGGAAGAAGAAAATTTACAACCAACAAGATTAATTATTCAGGATTTATTTTTAGAGCACGTTATGGCTCAAGCTCCAGGATATAAAAAACTAATGGAAATGACAGATGTGGAAATTATGCCAACTCCTGCTGCTGTTGGATTAATCATGCAAAAAATTGCCAAAAAAAATAATATAAATGTTGTTGGAGTTGATATAGGTGGTGCTACTACTGATGTATTCTCTGTTATTAGACAGTATGATGAATTACAAAATATTAATTGGATATTTAATAGAAGTGTTAGTGCTAATTATGGAATGAGCTATTCTATAGCACAGGTACTTAAAGATGCTGGAATAAATAATGTTTTAAAATGGATTCCCTTTGAAATTGATATAATTAAACTTAGAAATGCTATAAAAAACAAAATGATAAGACCTACTACTATTCCTTTTTTATTACAAGACTTGATGATAGAACAAGCAATATGTAGAGAAGCTTTAAGATTATCTTTTGATCAACACTTACAATTAGCAGTTGGTTTAAAAGGAATACAAAAAGAAAGAACTATATCTGATGTATTTAATCAAGCTAAAAAAGAATCTATAATAGATATGATGGAATTAGATATGATAGTTGGAAGTGGGGGAGTATTGTCTCATGCACCTAGAAGAAATCAATCAGCATTAATGATGATAGATGCTTTTGAACCTGAAGGATTTACTTTATTAACAGTAGATAGTATATTTATGATGCCTCATTTGGGAGTTTTATCTGTGGTACATGAAGAAGCGGCTACACAAGTTTTTGAAAAAGATTGTTTAGTTTATTTAGGTACTTGTATCGCTCCAGTTGGTATAGAAAAAGATGGCACTAAAATTCTGGAAGCTAAAGTTATTGATTTCCAAAATAAAGAATATGATATTACACTTAATTTTGGAGATATTATTGTTTTACCTATAAACGGAGAAGCTACTATTAATATTACTTATTTGAATAAAAAATTTAAATTATCTAATGAAAAAGTTCCATTTAGTAAAAAAGTTAGGGGAGGGGTGGTAGGATTAATTTTTGATGGTAGGGGAAGACCACTTATTTTACCTAATGATAATACTAAAAGAAAAGAAAAATTGATCACTTGGTTTAAAAATTTTAATATGTATCCTAATTTGTGATTTTTTGTTTAATAATTTTTTATATTATTAAAGGAAATATTAATATTTATATATAATATTTTTATAGGAGGTACTTTTTATGGATTTTTTATCAATTAAAGAAGAGTTATTTAAATTTATTAAAGAAACAATTGTTTCTGATCTTAAGGAAGATTTTAAAGACTTTAAAAATCAGGTTAGTGGCCAACTTGAGGGTTTTAAATTAGCTATTCAATCAATAAATGAAAGAATGAATAGCATTGAAAATCACATTTCTAATATCGAAAACAGAATATCTAATGTTGAAAATAAAATATCTAATATCGAAATTAGAATAGATAATCTAAATAATAAAATAGATACAAAAATAGATGAAATAAACAAAAGAATAGATAATCTAATAATTGAAATGAACAAAAAAATAGATAATCTAAATGATAAACTAGAAAACAAAGTAAATGAATAAAAC
>JBMFOW010000037.1:0-13516 GCA_049969455.1 bacterium
GAGTATTGTTTATGATCAAATAAGGGGAAGAAATAATAAAAAATGGGGAATAAGAATACTCATTTAAAAAATCTAGAAATTTATTTTCTCCTTTTATTAGATAATAAGTCCAACAAAATAATCCAAATAAAGTATAACTCCTTATAATTGTAGAATATGAATGATAATTTATTCTATATACTCGTAGCATAATAATTTTAATTTCTTTATTATTTAGTTTTAATTATTAAAATTTTAATTATTAAAAACAGATTTTAAATCTTCAAGATTTTTAATTAATTTAGTAGAATGTGGGTAATTAACAATTGGTTTATATTCTGAATAATTAAATAGTAATTCTAATTTTACTCTACCGTAACCTCTAGAACCATTACCTCCTAAATAATCATCATTTAATAAATTTATTCCTTTTTCTAAAATTTGATATAATTTGAAACTATCATTTTCAAAGACTCTGAAAGTGATGTATCCTTGGAATTCAGAATAAGGGATAACACGTTCTATGTGCCTTGGATGTTCAGCTGTTCCTCTTAATCTATTTATTACATTTTCTGTTTTTATTTCAGTATATAAGCCATCTAATGCTTCTTCCCATAAGTTTATTGTATCTAAAGTAGGATAAAAATCGTCAAATCTTAATCTTATGGGTTCCTGTAATGATTTACTTTTATGAGGTCCAAATAATTTACATATATTACATCTTCCACATTCACAAGGATTCCCATTATATCTAAATGCTATCACTTGATTAGAATTATTATCTTCTGGTTTTTCTATATATTCTAATAATGCTCTAATTTTACCTTTTATTGATGAACCAGGTATATATGGTACATTATATTTAATTTCATTATCATTAAATACTAAAACTGGAATTTTAATTACTATATTATCTATACCACCTATTTCTATGTTTTCTTTAGAACCACCTATGTGTAATCCAGTTAAAACTGTTAGTTTATATTTTAACTTAAGAATTCCTTTTAAATTATTTATTGACATATTTTATGCCCCCTTTAAAAGCTAATTCATAAAATTTTGTTTATTATCTTTTTTAATTTTCCTTAGGATAATAATAAGTATGATAAGCTAAAATAGTTTCTAATACTTTATCAAGTATTTCAAAATTTTCTTTATTTATTTTATTTCTTAATTTAGTTATCATTGTTTTCATAAATTTAAAAAAGCTATCATCTATTAAATTTCTACCTTTAGAGTATGCTAACTTTGGAATTAATGAAATTAACTGGATTCCTATTTTATTAATTTCTTCATTGTTTTGATTATCATTTAATTTATTTATTTTGATTTTTATGTTTTTAATTTCATTATAAAATTTTCTAAACTGTGATTTTTTGAAGTTAAGTCCAATTGATATACCTTCACATATCCCATTAGGTTTTACAAATTCTTCTAAATCTAATTCATTTAGGTTTTTAATTTTATCTATTTTTTGAGTAACATTTTCTAAGATTTCTTTATATTTATATCTTATTTGATCTCTATTTTTATCATAAAAGTATTTAATAATTTCTTTTATTAAGTTTTCTAATTGATTATCCATAATTTTTACTTTATTTACATTTACCATTAAAATCAACTCCTTATAAAATTATTTCTTTATTTTTTTTACTAAATATTTTTTATTACTTACTTATTTAATTTCTTACTAACATTAAGCATAAGTATAAAATTGTATCTAAATTTATTATTATTTGTTCTTTTGATAGTTTATTATATCCTGTTTTTATTAGGTATTTTTCTAATTTTTCTTTTACTTCTTGATTATTAATATTTTTTGCTATTTGATAATATATTTTAGGATAAATTAAAGGATTTATTTTATTATTTTTTACATATATTCTATAATATTCTAAAATTCTGTATAGTACGCTTTTTGATATTAATTTCTTATTAGCATAATCTGCTAATTCTTTAGAAATAACTAAGATATCTTCAAAAGCTATGTAATTTAAATTTGTTTCTGTTTTATTAATTCCTTTATTATTTAATATTATGTTAAATGAATTTAATTGATTTAAATTATTAAACCATTTATAGGTTTTATTAAAAATTGTTATTGAGTCTTTATGAATTATATATTCTTTATTATTTTGAATTATATAAAATTTTGAGTCTTTTGATTTTTTTTCTTGTGATTCAGAATATCTTGCAACTTTGTTTATTGGTAAATTATAATTAAATATAAAGATTCCACTTGATAATCCAAAATCCAAATTTTTTGAAGTATATAAGTATAATTTTTCTCTTAATTTTAATGAGAAATCTAAAATAAAGTTATAAGGTCCTATTAGAAATAAATCATCTCCTCCTGAATATACTGTATATACTAAATCAGTACTTATATAAGATTGTAGATATCTTTGTGATTCTTGCTTTATTAAGATATTTAGGTATCCTGAGAAAAATAATTCTAACATTCTACTAAGAGTTGCTATTCTTGAGAAAGTATATCTATCTGTATCTATTGATTCATTGTTTATTGATTCATTGTTTATTTTTTCCTTACTTTTTAATCCATCACTTAATATTAATCCTAAGTTATCTATATCTGCTCTTATTGCTGCTAATTTTTTATCTCCTATGCTAAAATTACTTAATATCCTAAAAGGCATTACTCCTTCTTTTATTTCTTCTTTTTCCTCTTTTGTTAATTCTAAATTATTTAATATATAATTTTTTACGTCTTTATTAATAATTGGTACAGTATTTGCTATGAATTTAAATCCATTTGATATTTTATCTATCCCAAAATCTGTATCGTTTATTTTTAAAACCTCTTCTATATTATCTAATATTTCTATCTCATTTAAATTTTGATCTTCTATTATTTTACTTGATATTAAGTAAATATTCCCCCAATCATCAAAATCTATTATACTTATATGATTGCATTTATTTTCATTTAGTTTTAATTTTTTATTTAGATCAAAGGAAATATACTTTAAAAATATAACTTCTTGACCTATGAAATTAGATAAATCACATAATTTACAGATTTCTTTTTGATCAGATACTGGTAAAGATTTACATGATTTACAAATATCTTTTTGATCATCATCAAAATCTTGAAATATTTGATTTTTAAATAATTGTTTTTTTTGTTTATCTATTTTTATTTGTAATTTTTCTATTATTTGTGAAAAATTTTGGGTAATTCCCTTTAAATTATTAATAGAAAATTCTTGATAAGCTATTAACATTTTAATATCCATATGAAATTCATTAAATAAGTATTGTGCTAATCTTTGTTCTATATTTTTTAAGATATTTATATTATTAGATGTATTTGCTGCTATTATTTGAAATTTTCCTCCTCCAATGTACAAAATATTGGTTATCGGATAATTTAGTTCTTTTAATAAACTTCTTGCTATTAATTCTGTTAATAATGTTATTAGTAAAGATCTTCCTCTTAAGCTTTTTGATATAGAAAAATCTTGTATAGAAGTAGTTTTAGCTATATTGTATATAAAATTCTGTATCCCTCCTATATTTACTTCTATTATTAAAAATATATCTTTATTAGGATTATTATTAAAAAAACTAATATCTGATACTTCATTATTGTTTTGATTATAATAATCTAATAGTGCTACACTAAGCATAGCTACTACTCTTAAATGATCAAATAAAGAAATATCTGAGTAATGTAGGCTTAAATTTTGGGTATCATAAGTAGATGACGGTACTGACCATAAATATTTTTCCAATAAATAATATATATAATTAAAAGCTTTTACTCCTTTGAAGTTTTTTATATTTTTTACTTCATTATTGAATTCTGAAAATAAAGTTTTATATTGTTTAGTTATCTCATTTGTATTTTTATATATATTATTATCGCTTATGGGGAATATAATATCTTCGGATAGATAAAGTTTTGATATTTTATGAAATGATGGATTTTTTATTTCTTTTTCGGGTAAGAATGAAATTCTTTCAAATATTGGATGTAGTAGATTTATATGACTTTTTTGGTTTCTTTCCCTTTCTGTAGAAGATAAATTATCTGCTAAATTTAATATTTGGTTTTTTATATTATTTTGTATAGGATTATGATGTCTTGCTGATATTTCTATTAAATTATTTAATTCTTCTTTAGATAAATTCAAACTTTCTTTTAAAATATTGGATAATTCGTTTAGATATTGATAACTAAAGAAAGCATGCTGATATTTATAAGTATTTTCTAAATTCTTTTTATCCCAAGTATTATAATAATTAGCTCTTTGACAGAATTTACCTATATCATGTAATAACCCCGCTAATGCTATTAAATATAAATCATTTAAATATAAATCGTTCATATTATTATTTTATTTCTCTTTTTTTATTTTAGTCCTTTTTAATATATATTTCGAACATACCAAAACCTTGGGAATTTTTGGAACCTAATCCTGCATCATATATTTTTTCTATTATCTCTGGATTATCTGTTTTTATTATTAATTCTCCATCTACTCCTTTTATTATAAAATTTTTATATTTTAGAATTTTAATTTTTGTATCTATTGAAGTTATTTCAAAATTAAATGGTTCTATTTCATTTTTATTTGTTATACCTTCTATTATTAAATACTTTTTTATAATATTATCTTTAATTAGCTTATTAAATAATGGGTTATCTGGAAAGATATATTCAGTATATTTTTTATTATTTTTTATTAAAGTCAAGTATGTAGTTATTGGAGATAAAGTTTTTATTCTTAATTCATTTTTAAATTCTGGTTTATTTACTTCTGTTATTTCTTTTATTTTTAAATTATTTTTAGATAATTTTAAAATTTCCTTTTTTATTAGGTTTTCTTTTAGAATTTTTATTATTATTTCTATTGGAGAAGAAATAAACAATATAATGGGGGATTTTAAAAATATTTTATTTTTGCTTAATTTTATTTTATCAGAAAATAATTTAGAAAATGTAAATAATTTTAAGGGGGTATTATTGTATCTAAAACCTATATTATGTAAAAAATTAGCTAATAGGTATGGCAGATTTTTATATATTATTTTTTGTATTATTTCATTGTAATGTATTGGTAATATTATATCTTTATTTTCAGTATTTTCTAAAATAATTTTTATTCTCATATCTACAAATAAATTACCTCTCTTAAAATATGCTTGCCTATATGGGGTTTTAAAGAATTTTTTATTACAAGATTAACTTTTACTCCAATCATATCGCTTAAGAAATTTTCTAAATGTATAAATTCAAGTAATCCAATTTCTGTACCTTCGTCAAATTCAATTAAAATATCAAGATCACTTCTTTTTGTTTGCTTACTTTTTAAATAAGAACCAAAAATTCCAATCTCTTTAATTTTATATTTTTCTTTAAGTAATGGTTTTAATTCTTTTAGTTTTTCTTTTACTTCTTTAAAGTCTCTTATTCTCTTCTCTTTTTTCATATGAAAATTCATTTATTATTTTATTAATAACTTCATAAAATTCGGGTATTTTTTTCTTTTATTACTTTCCATACAACTTTATAATCTACTCCAAAATATTCGTGTATTAGTAAATTTCTCATTCCTACAATATTTTTCCATTTAATTTGAGGATATTTTTTTCTTATTTCTTGGGGAATATGTTTTGTAGATTCACCAATTATTTCCAGGCTTCTAACAAATGCTCTTTTAAATTCTTCATTTTCAATAAAATTTTCGTAAGTAAGGTTTTCTGTTCTCTTTAATAAATACTCACATTCATTTTTTATATCAAACAAATAATCCCTTATTTCTCTCATAAGAATTCAACCTCTTGAAGTATTACTTTTCCAATATAGGGTTTAAGGGCTGATTTCATTACAAGATCAACTTTTATTTTCAGCTTTTTTGATAGAAATTCCTGTATCTCTATAAAAGTCCATAGATCTGGGATTTCATAAAAGTCAATTAAAATATCAAGATCACTTTTTTTTGTTTGATTACCTTTTAAATAAGAACCAAAAATTCCAATTTCTTTGATTTTATATTTTTCTTTAAGTAATGGTTTTAATTCTTTTAGTTTTTCTTTTATCTCTTTTAAGTCTCTTATTTTCTTCTCTTTTTTCATAATAAAACTCCTAGGCTAGTTTCAATTCCTTATAGGTAGACTAAAACTTTTTCATAGTATATCCTTTTAAATATATTCTATTTTTGTTTCAATTCCTTATAGGTAGGCTAAAACACCCTTGGATGGGATATTATTTTTATTTTATTTATTGTTTCAATTCCTTATAGGTAGGCTAAAACATATAATAATAAGAAAATTTTTTGGCGTTTTAGGACGTTTCAATTCCTTATAGGTAGGCTAAAACCCTGTTTTTTAAAATCTTATGCTTTTCTTTTTTTAGTTTCAATTCCTTATAGGTAGGCTAAAACTTAAAAAAAGAAATAAGAATATACAAATGGAACGGGGGTTTCAATTCCTTATAGGTAGGCTAAAACTTTTTACTCAGCAAAATCATAACTTCGTCCAAAACTAAGTTTCAATTCCTTATAGGTAGGCTAAAACGTTGAAAATCTATCTCACATACCCCTGTGTTCTCTACAGTTTCAATTCCTTATAGGTAGGCTAAAACTTTACAAAAATATAAATACAAATATTTTCCTTTACTATGTTTCAATTCCTTATAGGTAGGCTAAAACTAATCTTATCTTTCTTTTTCATATTTTCATAAATCCGTTTCAATTCCTTATAGGTAGGCTAAAACACAAAAAAACAAGGGGGACAAGGAGGAAGGTTTATGGAGTTTCAATTCCTTATAGGCAGGCTAAAACTATACTCCCTTATTTTATTTTTTTTATTTTCTTTTATCTTAGTTTCAATTCCTTATAGGTAGGCTAAAACTGAGGATTTGTGTATTACTTATTTAAACGAGGATGGGTTTCAATTCCTTATAGGTAAGCTAAAACTGGAAACTATAACTATAATTTCTAATAACAATTACTAGTTTCAATTCCTTATACTATCGTATAACAGTAGTTATAGGTAGGCTAAAACCCGTAACATTATATATATGTTTCTATAATAATATTAAGTAAAAAATAAAAAAATCCTTTTTAAAAAAATATAAAAATTTTCCGTCGATCTAAGATAGGTTAGAAAACCCTAAGGGATTAAACATAATCAGTAATAGCAAAGTAAAAACATTAATACCTAAATAAAACCATTGAAAAATAAGAAATTAATTAATAATAATTAATAATTAATAATAATTAATCTAACAATCGATAACAAAACTTTTTTATTGACTTTTATCAATTTTTTTAATTAAAAATTAAATTACACATTTTAAATACAAAATTAGTTATAAAAATCACTTACGGATGTCTCAAAATACTCTTCTCCTATGTTTCAATTCCTTATACTATCGTATAACAATAATTATACTATCGTATAACAGTAGTTATACTTTCGTATAACAATAGTTATAGGTAATCTAAAACTAAGTAATATCAAACTAAGCAATATCAAACATACCAAACCCTTGAGAATTTTTAGCACCTAAACCTACATCATAAGCAAACTTTATTATATCTCTATTACCACTAACAAAAAAACTACCCTCAAAACACTTTATTACATAATTACCTTTATACATTATAACCTTAGAGTGTCTTCTATAATCAAAAAAATCTAATTCCAAATTAAAATTAAAATTATCTTCACTTAAATTAGTTAAATAAAAAGAATTATACTTTTTTAATAAATTAAGTTTAATAAGTTTATAAAATTCCTTTTCTAAGGGTGAATAATAATAAGTTTTTTTTAAATTTTCTGAATTACTTAAAGTACTATAAACTGTTATCGGAGACAATAAATTTATAGCTACTTTATTTATATACAATTTATCCGTAGAAAAAATAGAAGGATATTTGATAACTTCAATAGATTTAAGATAAACGATATTCTTGAATAAATAAAATTTTTCATTTAATACAAAAGATTTTGCTAAATTAGCTAATAAATCATCTAAAACTGATGAAATATAAAAATAAAATTCCTTATTTATAGTAATTATTTTATCTTTTACAATTCCCTTAGGAAATATCTTAGAAAAAACAAAAAGCTTAAATCTTCTATTATTATATAAATAAGCTTTGTTATGAATAAATTCAGATAAATACGGATCAATTATATTATTATAAATAAAACTCTGTAAAATATAATTATAATGTACTGGCAAAATAATTGCTTTATCAGAATAAAAAGTTAATTTTATTCTCATATCAATAACTAACTAAAGCAATAAAATTTATAAGCACAGTTTTCACAAAAAACTATTTTTTTAAATTTAGGTGGTTTTTTACTTTTTATAATATTTATTACAGAATTTATACATTCCTTTAATTCTTTTTCTAATTCAGGAGTTAATTCCACTTTTATATTTTTTTTTTCTAACGGAATAAATAAGTTAGCTGTTAAATTAGGTATAATATTTTTTAAAGTATATAAATAAAAAGCTAACTGCATTATTGATGGCTTTATAAATTTTGAACTTTTTTTTATTTCTCCAATTATTACTGAATTTTCCTCTGATAATTTTATAATATCTATTTTTATATTTTCAAATATAAATTCTTTTCTTTCATTAGTATAAAAAATTTCATGTATTGTTCTACCAATTTCTAAATAAGGATCTTCTTGATCAGAATTTATATTCCTACTTATAAACCAAACTTGTCTATGACAAATATAATAATACCAAACTAAAACTCCCATTATTCTTAATTCTTCATTATTATTATAAATATTGGATATATTATCGCTTCCCTCTTTTAAATATTCTTTAAATATATCCATATAATTAAAATATCAATAGCTCCTCATTTTTAGGTATGAACCCTGTTTCCTTATCATAATAATTTTCAAGCATAGAATTAGGAACATATAAAAAATTATTAACTTCTATAGGTAAATTCGATTTAGCATAAGTATAAGAAACATTTATAACATATGAATATAATTCTGATTTTATTTTTAAAAAATTTTCCCTTTGTTTATAATAATCTTTACCTTTTTTTAAATTATCAATTATATTGCAATATTCTTGCCAAATATTTATAGCATTTTCATCAAATTCAATGAAAACAGGGTATTCTATACATTTTTTATATCTTTGACATTTTTCCTCAATTAAATTGCATAAACTAATATTCTTAAAATTTAATTCTTTTAAATGATTAATTAGTTCTTGACTTGTATCTTTAGAAACTTTATTTATTAGTGAATTATTATAAATTTCATATATACTATAAAAATCTTTTTCATATATTCGATTTGAGTTAAATTCTGTTATCATATTTATAGTGTTTTCTGTTAAGATTTTATCGTAAATATATGAATAAAAATATCTTTTATTTTTTTCATCTATTATTTTATATACATCAATATTACAAGGATTTAAGTTAATGTAATTTCGATTAGTTCTACCAGCTACTTGTATTATACTATCTAAAGGCCCAAAATCTCTTATAGCATAATCAAAATCAAGATCAACACCAGCTTCTATCAATTGAGTAGAAACTACTATTTGCTTAAAATTATTACATTTTTTATTTTTTATATCTTTTATTATTTTTAATCTTTGCTTGGGAATTATGTGTGAACTTAAAAAATATATATTTATTTCATTATCTATCATTTCATCTTTTAGTAGTTTGTAAAATTCTTTTGCAGAACTTATTGTATTCAGAATTACTAGTATATTTTTATAATAATCTAAAGCATTGAGTACTTTATTTTTTAAATCCTGTAAAGTTAAATCTTGAGATATATTAAAGTTTATTTTTACTCTATTTAAATCTTTACAAAGATCTTTACAATCAATCGTTTTATTAGTTTGTAAAATTATAGGTTTTGTAGCAGTAGATAAAATAAAATAATTATTAAAATAATAAGATAAAGCTTTAAAAATTGTATTTAAAAAATAATAGTACTTATATGGAATATTTTGAACTTCATCTAAAATTACAATTGAACTAATCAAATTATAAAATCTCATTAAAGTAGAAGAAGCATTTTTTGTAATAGTTTCAAATAATTTAACAAAAGTAGTTAAAACTAAATGAGAATCCCAATTCTCAATCAATAATTCTCCTTTTAACAAATCTAAATATTCTACATTTTCATTATTATTAACATTAAAATTAATGTTGTCAATTTTGTATTCTAATTTACTTAAATAATGATGAGATATATATAAAATACTTGTTAAATTAATTTTATTTAATTTAAAAACTTTTTTTATTAATTCATCTATCTGATCTATTATACTTAAAAAAGGTAAAGAATATATTATTTTAGGATTATAATTAAAATCTGATTTTAATTTTTCCTTAATTTTCAATGCTAAATTTAAATTAATAAGGGTTTTACCTATACCTGTTGGTAAATTTATTCCTATGATATTTTCAGATAAAACATTTGTAATTTCTTCTTTTATTTTGTTATATATTTCTTGCCTTAATCTATAAAATTGAGTATTATTGATATCTGTATTTTTATTTAAACTATCTACGTAATTATCAAAAATATTATAATTTATGAAATCTTGATTAAAATAAAATAATTCAATGTTAGTTGCCTCTCTTCTGTCAGCAAATAAAAGTATAGACATAATTAAAAAAATAAATATATATTGACTTGCAAACTTATATATATCATTTTCATTAGATAATTCTAAAATCTTTTCATTAAAATTGATTAAATTTTTATATATACTAATAAAATTTAATTTGTTGAAAAATTTAGAAAATTCATTATCACTATGTAGCAATTTTTTAGCATTATTTAAAGAGTTTTCTAAATAAGGAATTTCATTAAAAAAACTATTGTCTAAATTTTTTTCAATTGAATCTAATTGCTTTTTTAATATATCTATATCATTTTTGTTAATAGGTATATTATCATATAGATTTTCTAAGTAGCTATGATGCTTTCTTATAACTATAAATCCTATGTATGGAATAATATCTTTTAATTCTTTTGAAATATTTTTTAAAATTAAGTATTCTTTTAAAGCAAAAAAAACTAATATAGCAGATATTAATGAATGTTTAGTATAACGACATTCTTTTAGTTTATTTTTTCTATTATTATTAGTTTCAAATAAATATTCTTGAAAATATTTTGTAGCTTTACCAAGATCATGATAATAACCTATTATACAAGAGATATCTATTAACTCATCCTTACTCAAATCCATTATATTATTCTTTATAAAAATATTAGAATAAAGTTTTTTAGAAATATTAGCTGTATTTTTTAAATGATCTATTAGATATTTACCAGGATGAGAGTATATCATAATTATTACCTTATTCTAAAATATTACATTATTTTAATTACTAAAATACACTTAAAGCTATTTGGTTATTTGTTGTATCTTTTAATATTAATGTTTTTCTTAAAGTAGCTTTTATGGGTTTTCCATTGTTTTCAAATAAAAAAGTCTTATATTTTATAGTTTGTCTTTTATTATCCATTAAATAAGCTATCTTTTCTTTCATATAAAATTTATTATCTGATTCTAAATTTAATTCTAAATCTTCTAAATTATCTATGTCTATTATAGTATCGAAATTAGAATTATAATTTTCTTTTATTTCTATTATTTCATATTCATTGATGTATTCATAATTTAATAAACAAAAGCTTAGCCCCATATACGGTGTAAATACTGTTAATTTATTTAATAAATTATATTTCAATTTTTGATATATATCTTTATCTTCAATAGAAATATATATTCTATATTTAGGATTCTTTAAAAATTCAATATTAACTTGAGTTCTGTAGATTTTTAAAGGTTCTTTGAGCTTAGAAATATCGTGGAATATTCTTGTTCTTTGACCATCTGATTTACAATCAAGTAAATTTAAACCTAATCTTATTTTGTTTATTGGATTCAATAAACTTAAAGCTATTATAGTATTATTTGGTTTTAATAATTCAAAATAATCACTATTATTATTTCCGTAAATATCCTTAGGTATTCCTATTATAGCACTTATTATACCTATTATTGCTGTTCTTGGAATAACAGAAAAAGTTAAAGGAGAAGAAGTAGTATAATATTTCCTAAAATGCCCATAATCAGAATATATATCAAATACTAAAAATTTATTATTATTTTTTTTAGAAATTAATTCATAAATATTATCATTTATATTTTTATTCATATCCATTTTCATATCCATTTGTTTTTATCACCTTGTTAAATTATTTTAAATTTTTAATTCTTCTAAATTAATATTATTCTTTAATTCGTTTATATTAGGTTTATATATTAGATTTGGATTTATTAAGTATCTTATTTTTTCTATTTTATCTTTGTTATTTGTTAAAGTATCGTACAATTCAGTTAAATCTAACTCATAATCCTTATAAGATCTTATATATTCATCTTTTTCTACTTTAAGATTTAATCTAATTTTTTTATCTAAATCTCCTATATGAAAGTTGTTTTCTTTATATATTATTTGTAGTAATAACCTACTTTGTTGAGAAGGTTTAGATCTTGTGATTAAGTTATTAGTACCATAATAAATAGCTTCTAAAAGAAGATCAACATCTTCTTCTGTTAGTTTAGTTTCTTTAGCAGCATTTTCATTAATTACCCCATAAAAACAAATTAAAGAATAAGGTAATAAATAGGCTTCCCAAAATGTCCCTTGTTGTTTATCACTACCTGATGGTAATATTGTTGTACCTTTTATGTAATTTATATCTACTTTATGTAAAGATCTTCCAAATTTAAATTGTACAGGTCCTGTTAAAGCATAATTATTATTTTTTATTGAAAAAGTTCCACCAAATAATCTTATATCTATACATCTTCTTTTTACTTCTTCTATTTCTTTATATCCTTCAAAAATTTCATCTCTTGTTTTTAGGTTATTATTTTCATCTCTTTCTTTTCTTATAAATATTTCTTTACCTTTGAAATCTTGTAAATAATCTCTTATTGTTCTTTTTAATCTAACATCTGTTACTATATTATAACTAGTTAATTCATCTATTCTTGGTTTATTATCTAATGCATCTCCATTGGGATTCCCATTTTCTATATCATATATAAATAATATTTCACTTCTATTTTTTATAATACTATTACTCATTTAAACTTCACCTCCAATTAATTACTTTTATATATATTAACTACTTTTAAATATATTTTCAAAATAATTACTAAGGCTCATTCCTAAAGCAAAATAAAAATTAATTTCATCTAAAGAAATATTTTTATAATTTTCTTTCTATTTTTTACCACGATAAAAAAATGTGGTAAAGATTTTTTTTAAGATAGACGAAAAAAACAAAAAACCCTTGATTTATATCAAAGTTGGACTATAATATAAATATATAAAAAACTTTCAGAGGGGATAAAATGATAACTAAGAGATACGCCTCAATGATGGCCATCAGAGCCCCAGAAACAGTAGAAGAATTCTATAAGAAGAATGCAAAAAACAAACTCCAAGAACTATCTTTGGATATACCA
>JBMFOW010000038.1:0-13316 GCA_049969455.1 bacterium
GTTATCCCTTTTTTGGTCACTTGTAGCTTTGTTCCTATACATCCAAAGAGTTCTCCCCATTTAGCACACTCAAAAAGAAATTCATCTATCCCTTCTTCCACAAAATCGCTTTCTATCTTATTTTTCAAATTTAAAATATTAATTTATTGATTTTTGTCAATTTTTACTGCTAAATTTTTATATATTATAAAGTTTAAAAATAAAAAAATTAAATGATATTTTCATATAAAGGTTTTTACAAAGGTTTATATAATATTAATATTGTAAAAATTAAGGATTCTAAAAATAAATTTTAAAATAAATTAAAAAAATAATTGAAAAAACCAAGAAAGGGGTAAAATATTATGAAAGTTTTTATAAATGGAAAGCTATATCCAAAAGAAGAAGCAAAAATATCTGTTTGGGATCACGGATTTCTTTATGGTGATGGAGTATTTGAAGGTATCAGAGTTTATAATAAAAAAATTTTTAAACTCAATGAACATCTGGAAAGATTATATTATTCAGCTAATGTTATTTCCCTAGATATTCCTTACGATTATCAAGAAATGAAATCTATTGTAAAAGAAGTAGTTAGAGTTAATTTAGAAGAAGAAAATTGGGAAAATGCTTATATTAGGTTAGTAGTTAGTAGGGGAGTGGGAGATTTAGGATTAGACCCTAGAAAATGCCCCCAACCTACTGTTGTTATTATAGTTGATAAAATTCAACTTTATCCTAAAGAATATTATGAAAAAGGATTAAAAGTTATTATATCATCTTTTAGAAGACCTTCTGCTGATATACTATCTCCTAGAATTAAATCACTTAACTATCTAAACAATATATTAGCTAAAATAGAAGCAAACTATAGTAATTGTCAAGAAGCGATTATGCTTAACCATAATGGGTATATAACTGAATGTACTGCAGATAATATCTTTATAGTTAATTTTGATACAGTCATTACTCCACCTGCTTATGTGGGTATTTTAGAAGGAATTACTAGAGCTAGTGTTATTGATATTTGTAAAGAATTAAATATAAAAGTCAAAGAAGATATAATAGATATAAAAGATTTAATGAATGCTGATGAAGTATTCTTAACAGGTACTGGAGCTGAAATTATACCAGTTAGCGAAGTTAATGGCAGAAAAATAAGATATTGCCCAGGAGATATAACTAAAAAAATAATAGATTATTTGCCTAAATACGTTTCATTTTGGTCTACTCCAGTTTATGATGAAGTACTTGAAAAATAAATAAAAATCACTTAAATTTTTGCATTTTTAAAGGAAATAAAAAAGTAGACTCTTATTTTTGTAAGAAATAAATTCCAAAGGAGGTGTTTTATTTTATGAATTTAAAAGAAGAATCTATGTTAGAGAAAATAGAATCTGATATAAAATTAGATGGTTGGGCAATAATTTTAGGAGCTTCATCAGGTTTTGGTGCCGCTACTGCTTTAAAATTAGCTAAACACGGAATGGATATTATTGGTATTCATTTAGATATGAAATCTACTCTACAAAATGCTATAAACATAAAAAATGAAATAGAACAAAAATATAATAAAAAAGCTATTTTCTTTAATACTAATGCTGCAGATATTAATAATATTAAAAATATTGTATCTAAATTAAAAGAAGAAATAGGTATTAATAGTATAAGAGTTTTATTACATTCTTTAGCTTTTGGTTCTCTAAAACCCTATATAGATCAAGATTTAAATAATATTGTTAATAAAGAACAATTAGAAATGACTTTAAATGTAATGGCTAATTCATTAGTTTATTGGGTACAAGAATTATTTCTTAATAATATGTTTAAAAAACATGCAAGGATATTTGCTATGACAAGTATAGGTTCAAGCAGAAATTGGAAATACTATGGACCAGTATCTGCTGCTAAAGCTGCTTTAGAAGCTCATATAAGACAATTAGCCTTAGAATTAGCTCCTTATTCTATTACTGCTAATGCTATATGCGCAGGAGTTACAGATACACCAGCTTTAAGAAAAATACCTTCTTCTAATGATATGATTGAAAAAGCTATAAAATATAATCCTTACAGAAGATTAACTACTCCTGAAGACGTAGCTAATGCTATATTAGCATTATCAACTGAGTTAACTTACTGGATCACCGGTAATACTATCTATGTTGATGGTGGAGAATTTTTAACTTAGCTTAATTTTTTTCATAATAAATTTTTATTTAAATAAATTAATTAATAAATTAATGGTTTTATCTGTTGAGTTAATTTTAATTTTTATTCCATTACTTCTTATTATAGCATATATTTTTGATTTATTATCAAAGGCTGTAAAAATACCTTCTGTAATTTTTATATTATTATTAGGATTTTTATTCAAAATTATACTTACAAAATACAATTATAATATTGTAATGGAGGATATATTTTTTGTAGCAAAAGTTTTAGGAACTGTTGGATTAATTCTAATAATTTTAGAATCTGCTTTAGAGTTAGAAATAAATAAAGAAAATTTAAAGATTTTATTTTTTGCTTTTATTAATGCTTTTTTTCAGTTTTTTATTACAACTCTCGTTTTAGCTTGGGTTTTCTATTATTTAGATAATAAATTTTACGATTTTCATAGATATTTAATAAATTCTATTCCATTAGCTGTAATAAGTAGTGCTATTGCTATACCTGCAGTTAATGATCTAGATAAAAAAAATAAAGATTTTATTACTTATGAGATCTCTTTCTCTGATATCTTAGGAATATTGTTTTTTAATTTGCTAGCTTATAAAAATTATATAAAAATAGATATAGTATGGGATTTTAGTATTAGTTTATTATTAATGATTATTTTATCTTTGCTTTTTACTTTATTTTTAGTATTTTTAATCCATTATCTAGATTATTATGTTAAATTTGTTCCTATTATTCTTTCTATATTAATATTTTATGCATTAGCTAAAATAGTAAAGCTACCATCTTTGGTATTAGTTCTTATATTTGCTTTGTTTTTAAACAATATCGAATTATTTAAAAATTTTTCTCTAAAAAAATTTAAACTATCAGATTATTTTGACTTTGCTTTGATGGATTTGGAAACTAAAAGATTTAGAGATATTGTTATTGAAATAACTTTTTAGTTAGATCTTTATTTTTCTTAATATTTGGTTTTATGATAGAATTAAATGATATTTTTAATTTACAAAATTTTTTACTCTCCATAATTATTATATCACTTATATTGATTATTAGATATATATTTTTAAGAATTACAAATAGAGAATTATTGCCTTTAGTTTTTATTTTTCCTAAAGGAAAATAACTATTATTTTATTCTTTTCTATAGTACAAAATAAAATTGAAATTGTTAATATATCATTGATAACCCAGGTTATATTATTATCGGTTTTAATAATGGCTTTTGGTATTAGTTTTTATTCTATTAAAACATCTAATTCCTAAAATTTTAATTATAAACATATTTATATTATATAGTATAAAAAAGGAATTTATAACATAAAGTAGAATAATATAATTAGCTTTATGAAAAACTATGTTATCTAATTTTTTTTCAGGAATTTTATTTAAAACCAATAAAATTAGTAAATTTTTAATTTTTATTTTATTTTATTTTATTTTTAAGGAATTAATTATATAAAAATAATTTAAAGGAGGTTTTACAAAATTATGAACTTACTTAATCATGAAATATACCAAGAGATTCAGAAAGTAAAATCAAATGGAAAAATATTATCTTTAGGTAGATGGAAAGACTACAAAATACCTGATTTACCTGAATTATTAAATGTATCAAAAAATTCCTTTAAGTGGTTTTTAAATGAAGGCTTAGATTCTATATTTAGAGAATTTTTCCCTATTGAAACTGATAAGTATATTATAAATTATAAAGGCTATAGAATAGGTGAAATTAGTGAAAAAGATTTACAAAAATGTAAATATGAACAATTAACTTATTATGTACCTATATATCTTAGTTTATCATTAACCATAGGAAAACCAAAATTTATTTGTTCTAAATGTAAAAAAGTTTATTATGATTTAAAAGATAATAAAGGATTAGAATGTCCAGAATGCTCTGGACAACTTAAAAAAGAATTAGATGTTATAAAAACGTTAGAAGATGAAGTACTTTTCTTTGAGTTACCAATGATGACTGATAGAGGTACTTTTATTGTAAATGGTACAGAAAGAGTTTTTGTTAATCAATTAATTAGATCTCCTGGAGTTTATCATTTTAAAGAAAAAATAGAAAAATTAACTAATTATAAAACAACTATTATACCTGCTAAAGGAAATATACTAGATATTGAAACTGATTTAACTGAAATATATTATCATGAAAGAGAAATTGAAAAAATAAAATCTACTAATTTTATACGTGTTAGAATGGACAAAAAAATAAAATTTACAATAGTTGCCTTACTAAAAGCTTTAGGATTCTCTAATTATGATATATTAGAAGAACTTATTTTTAATTATTTAGCAAAGGACTTTAAAATAAAATTTGATAAAAAATTTCTAGACGAAGCAGAAGAATTATTACTAGAAAATAATCAAGTAGAAAATTTTATTAATGAAAAATTGGTAAATTATATTTATCAAAACCTTCCTGAAAATTTCAAAAAAGAATTTTCTAATTTTGAAGATTTTAGTGATTATTTTTATGATAAATATAGATTTTTATCTCATATTATTCAATTAGTTGTTAATACAATAGAAAGAGATATAAAAAGAAATAAAATATTTGGTACTGATGAACAAGAAAAAGCAATTAGATTACTTCATAGAAGAATTAGCGGAGAATCAGTTTCTAATATACCTTTAGAAGTTGTACAAGAACAAGTTTTCCCTTATTTTAGTAAAGATAAATATGAACTATCTGTTGCAGGCAGATATAAAATAAATCAGAAAACTGGATATGATATATGTTGTTATAATTGTGGTGCAATAAATAAAAATGGAAATATAGAATGTAGTAATTGTGGAGTTAGATTACATTATAGTTCAGTTTTAAATAATTCTGTTAAATGTAATGTTTGTCAAAATATTAATCTATATAAAAATATATCAGTTATTAATGATAAAATTAATTTCACATGTTTCTCTTGTGGTAATGATTTATCAGATAAAGTAATTGTTAAATGTATATTATGTGAAAAATATTTTAAATTAAATGAAGCTAAATATAGTAATAATTATATTATTTGTCCTCATTGTGGATATAATATTAATTTGAAAGGATTTATTTATAATGAAATAGTTAATATTATAAAAAGTCATTTTGAATTTTTAGAAGGTAAAAGAAGCGAAGATGATATAAATAGTTTATCTAATAGAAGGGTAAGACCTGTTGGTGAACATCTTTACAATACTTTAAAAGCTGGAATGGTTAAATTTGTAAGATTAACTAAAGATAATTTAAATCAAGCTGATGAAGAAACTGTAAAAATTTCTGAAGTAATTAATCCTAGACCTGTTAGTGGGATGTTAAAAATATTTTTTGCTCAAAATTCTTTATCTCAATTTTTAGATCAAACGAATCCTTTATCTGAATTAACTCATAAGAGAAGATTATCTACGTTAGGTATAGGTGGTATTCAAAGAGAGCAAGCAGGTTTCGATATAAGAGATATCCATTCAAGTCATTATAGTAGAATTTGTCCTGTAGAAACTCCAGAAGGTCAAAATATAGGCCTTATTACATCTTTAACTACTTACGCTACTATAAATTATCCTTTTGGATTTTTAGTTGCTCCTTATTATAAAGTTAATAATGGACAAATTGATTTTAGTAAAATTTATTATTTAGATGCTTCTGAAGAAGAAAATTATAAAATAGCTCCTGCTGATGTTAAATTTGATGTTAAAACTGGTAAAATTTTAGAAAATACGGTTGATGTTAGATATAAAGGTACCTTTATTACTGTTAATTCTAATGAAATAGATTATATAGAGATTAGTCCTATACAGATATTCTCTATTTCTGCTTCTTTAATTCCTTTTATAGAGAATGATGATGTAAATAGAGCATTAATGGGTACTAATATGCAAAGACAATCAGTACCTTTATTAAATCCTGAAAAACCATTAATATTTACTGGGTTAGAACAAGAAGTAGCTAGACAAAGTGGATATTGTATCATTGCTAAAAATCCTGGTAAAGTAGTTTATGTTGATTCTAAAAGAATTGTTATTGAAGTTAATAAAATTAAAGGTATTTACGATAGCTATGATTTATTAAAATTTGTTAATACTAATAGCGCTACTATTATTAATCAAAAACCATTAGTTAATCTAAATGAAGAAGTTAAAGAAGGTCAAATTATTGCTTCAGGATTTGCTATTGATGGAGATCAGTTAGCTTTAGGTAGAAATGTTTTAGTAGCTTATATGCCTTGGGAAGGATATAATTTTGAAGATGCTATTATTATTAGTGAAGAAATAATAAGAAAAGATTATTATAGAAGTATTCATATTGATGAAGAAGAAGTAGTAGCTGTACATACTAAGCAAGGTCCTGAAGAAATTACGAGAGAAATTAGTACTGTTTCTGAAGAAGCTATTAAATATTTAGATGAACATGGTATAATTTCAGTAGGTGCTTATGTTAAGCCAGGAGATATTTTAGTTGGAAAAATAACTCCTCATAGTGAAGTAGAATTAACTGCTGAAGAAAAATTATTACAAGCTATTTTTGGAAAAAGTGCAAGGAATGCAAAAGATACTCCTTTAAAAGCTCCTCCTGGGGTTTATGGTACTGTCATTAAAGTATTTGATTTTAAAAATGAAAATGGTAGATTAAATAGTTCAGTTAATTATTTAGAAAGAGTTTTAATTCATATTGCTCAGAATAGAAATATAAAAGTAGGAGATAAAGTAGCTTTAAGACATGGTAATAAGGGGGTCGTTTCTGTTATTGTTCCTATTGAAGATATGCCTTTTATGGCTGATGGAACTCCTATACAAGTTATTTTAAATCCTTTAGGAGTTCCTTCTAGAATGAATATTGGACAAATTTTTGAAGCTCATTTAGGTTTAGTCTGTAAAATTTTAGGTATTAGAATTAAAGTATTACCTTTTTCTAATTTATCTTTGAATGAAATTAAAAATCTTATTAAAGAAGCTTTAAATTATAAATATAAAAATATGCTTAATAGTAATTATAATTATACTAAGTATGATCTTTTATTATTGTTAATGAGAGATAGTGGTTATACAATTAAACATCTTGTAGATATTCTTAATTTATCTAAAGAAGAAATTATTAATAGATTATCAAAAGATATTTCCAAAGAAAAATTAGAAAAAATGGAATATAAACAAATAATTAAATTATTTACTGTAAGAGATTTTAAAGAAGAGGAAATTGATATTCTATATGATAGGATAATAGAGAATTTAATAAATGGGAAATTTGTATTATATGATGGTAAAACAGGGGAACCGTTTGATAGACCTGTAACTGTAGGTTATGTTTATATGATGAAATTAATACATATGGTTGAGGATAAGATTCATGCTAGATCAAGTGGTCCTTATTCTTTAATTACTCAGCAGCCATTAGGTGGTAGAGCTCAATATGGTGGCCAAAGATTTGGAGAAATGGAAGTTTGGGCTTTAGAAGCTTATGGTGCTGCTTACTCTTTACAAGAAATGCTTACTATTAAGTCTGACGATGTATTAGGAAGAAATAAAGCTTATGAATCTATTGTTAAAGGAAAACCAGTAGTATTTAAAGGAATTCCTGAAAGTTTCAAAGTTTTAGTAAAAGAATTACAAGCTTTAGGTTTAGATATTGAGATTATTACTAATAAGAATCAACCTATTGTACCTAAGAGCTTTGAAGATTTTGAAGTAGAAGAAGAAAGTAGTTTAATATAATTTAAAGGAAGGGGGAGTATTTGTGCTTACTTTTAATAATATAAAAGCTATAAAAATTTCATTAGCTTCTCCTGAAAGAATTAGAGAATTATCATATGGAGAAGTTAAAAAACCTGAAACTAAGAATTATAAAACTTTGAAACCCGAAAGAGATGGATTATTTTGTGAAAGAATATTTGGACCTGAAAAAGATTATGAATGTGCTTGTGGAAAGTATAAAAAAAGAAAAATAAAAGCTAAAGGTGTTATTTGTGATAGATGTGGTGTTGAAGTTACTAAATCTAAAGTAAGACGAGAAAGAATGGGACATATTGAATTGGCTGCTCCTGTTGTTCATTTTTGGTTTTTGCAAGGTAGTCCAGGAATTCTATCTATTTTACTAGATTTAGAAGATAAGCAATTAAAGGATGTTATCTATTTTGAATCTTATATTGTCACTGATTTAAATAAAAATAATAGGAATATTTTATTTTTTATATTAAAAAAGAAGTATATAAATAAAAAGAATGAGTTAATAAAAGCTCTAGAAGAAAATTATCAATCAATAATAAGTGATATTAAAGATGAAAAAGAAATTGAATTTTTAACTAAAGTTTTAAATTTAATAAAGAAAGCTGATCAATTTTTAAGAGAATTATTAGTTTTTCAATTTGATTCTAAGAGATTTGATAAACTTTATAAGGTAATAATAGATGAAGATTATCCTAATATAAGCAAAAGATTATATGCTGAATTAAAAAGAGGAAAAATTAAATTAGATAAATTTATAAAAATATTTGAAGAAATAGAAGCTATAGATAGAAAATATATTGAAATTCAAAAATTATTATCTTCTTTAGATATAAAATCTATATATAAAAATGATGATAAAGAGATTTTATTAGAAGCAGAAAAATATGAAAAAGAAAAAATAGTTATTATTAATTTATTAATTAATCCTGATAATGAAATTCAAAATATTGTAGATATAACTAATTATAAATTAAGTAATTTATCAACTAAATTTAATATTTTAGATGAAAAGATAGAAAGAACTATAACATACGATATTAATCTAAAATTATCTTCATTAAAGGAGCGAAACTTAGATAAAAAAATAAAAAAAGAAAATGAAAATATACTTAATTTATTATTTAATTTTAGAGCTATTATCGAAGATTTTAGAAGTAATATTTTTAATTATTTAACAGGTGTTAAAGTTAAATATAGTATAAAAGATATTCAAAAATTATTAAAAGAATTAGAAGAAATAGTTAAAAAATTAAGGGATTATGTTAATGAAATAGAAGAAGATAATATAATTTCAAGAGATATACAAAATATAGATAAAGAGTTACTTCAGTTTAAAAGTAATTTAATGGAATTACATAGTATATTTGAAACTTTTGAAGTTTTTAGAAAAGTTGTTTTTGAATTAAAGCAATCTACTGAGAAAACTGATATATCTAACTGGGTAAATGAATATACTCAAACTTATAATAAATATTGGGAACTAGTTGATAAATATAAGAATATTGTAGTTAAAACAGAAAAAGACAAAGAAGATAAAGTAGAATTATTATCTAATCTAAAAGAATTAGAAAATAAATTGTTAGATTTATATTTTGATGATAGATTTAAAGAATTTGTAATTAAATTATCAAAAGTAGCAAAAGTTATAGCTGATAATATAATGGTAGTATTTAGATTAGAAGCAGGTGCTTTACCTATAAAAGAATTATTATCTAAAATGGATTTGGAAAAAGAATTAGAAATTCTTCAAAAATTAAAAGAAAAAGATACAAGAAATATAAAGAAATATTTAAAAAGAATAAGTATAATAAAGATGTTTTTAAAGAGTAAAGTAAAGCCTGAATGGATGGTTTTAGAAGTTCTACCTGTTTTACCTGCTGAAATTAGACCTATTGTTCAATTAGAAGGTGGTAAATTTGCTTCTTCTGATTTGAATGATTTATATAGAAGAATTATAAATAGGAATTTAAGATTAAAGAGATTGATGGAATTACAGGCACCATTGATAATAATTAATAATGAAAAGAGGATGCTTCAAAAAGCAGTAGATGCTTTAATAGATAATTCTAGAACTAAAAGACCTATTGTAGTTTCCAATAGAAGAGTATTGAAATCTTTATCTGATAGTATCCAAGGTAAACAAGGAAGATTTAGATATAATTTGCTTGGTAAAAGGGTTGACTATTCTGGTAGAAGTGTTATAGTAGTTAATCCTAAATTAAAGATGTATCAATGTGGATTACCTATTGATATGGCTTTAGAATTATTTAAACCTTTTATATTACAAAAATTAATGGAAAAAGGGAAAGCAGATAATATTAAAAAAGCAAAGAGAATGCTTGAATTAAAGAAACCAGAAATATGGGATGTAGTTCAAAATGTTATTTCTAATTTCCCTGTTATTTTAAATAGAGCTCCTACTTTACATAGATTAAGTATTCAAGCATTTTATCCAATTCTTGTTGATGGTAAAGCAATACAAATCCATCCATTAGTATGTGGTCCTTATAATGCTGACTTTGATGGAGATCAAATGGCAGTTCATATACCTCTTTCTACTGAAGCACAATTAGAATATAGAAACTTAATGTTATCTATACACAATATGTTGATACCAGCAAATGGAGAACCTGCTAATGTACCTTCACAAGATATGGTTTTAGGTGCATATTGGCTTACCTTTGCTTTTGATAAACCAGAAAAAATTGAAATTTTTGTATCTTCTTATCAAGAAGCACTCAGATTATATAATGAATTAAATTATCCATTAAATACTTGGGTTTATTTTAAAGTTAATTTTGATAAAGTAGCTAAAGGAATAGATAAGATTGAAAAAGTATCTGAATATAAAATAGAAACAACTATTGGTAGAATAATATTTAGTAATGCTATTAGAAAGTATTTGCCTGATTTTCCATTTATTAATTTTATAGTAGGTAAAAAAGAATTAAAGTGGATAGTAGAAGAATGTATATATAAATATGGAATGTCTAGAGTTCATACTGTTTTAGATGAACTAAAGGATACAGGATTTTATTTTGCTACTAAATCTGCAACAACTATATCTATAGGGGATTTAATAATTCCTGAAGGTAAATATGAAATTATTAAAAAAGCTGAAGATGAACAAGCTGTGCTTGAAAAAGCCTATGAATTAGGATTCTTATCAGATGAAGAATATTATAAAAAGAAAATAGATTTATGGTATGAAGTTACAGATAATGTAACTAATTTATTTAAGGAATATTTCTCTAAAAATTATCCATTAAATAGTATATGGATGTTAGCGAATTCTGGAGCAAGAGGTAATATTGATCAAGCAAAACAGTTAGTAGCTATTAGAGGTTTAATGGTAAATCCCAAAGGTGAAGTAATTCCATTACCTATTAAAAAATCTTTTACTGAAGGATTAGGTATATTTGATTACTTTGTAGGTAGCCACGGAGGTAGAAAAGGATTAGTAGATACTGCTCTAAGAACTGCAGATGCAGGTTACCTAACAAGAAAATTAGTTGATGTTGCTCAGGATGTAATAATAAGGGAAGAAGATTGTCAAACTGATGAATATATTACAATAAGAGCTATAAAAAATGTTAATCTTGATGATACTTATATTGAGGATATAGAAGTAGAAAAAGCTTTAGGAAAATATGTTGCTTTAGATTATCCAGAAGTAAATCTTAAAAAATATGATATAGTAGATTATTTAAAAATAAAAGAATTATTATCTAAAGGTATAAAATTCATAAAAATCTTTAGTGAAGAAGAAGTATTACCTTTAGTAAATAGGATAAGGGGTAGGGTAGCAGCAAGTGATTATATCAATCCAGATACTAATGAAATTATAGTATCAAAAGGAGATTTAATTACAAAAGATAAAGCAAAACTTATATCTAAGTATTATTATGAAGTAAATATAAGAAGTGTATTAAAATGTAAAGTATTTAAAGGAGTTTGTAGAAAATGTTATGGAGAAGATATGGCAAGAGGAAATGTATTAATAGATTTAGGTGAAGCTGTAGGTATAATTGCTGCACAGAGTATAGGAGAGCCAGGTACTCAATTAACTTTAAGAACTTTCCATACTGGTGGAGTAGCATTAGAAACTGATATTATACAAGGTATTCCAAGAGTACAGGAATTATTAGAAGTAAGAAGAAAACCCAAGAATTCCGCAGATTATTATGCTTTAGAGGATTCAATAGTAGAAGAAATATCAATAAATCCATTAACAAATGAAAAAATAGTAAAATTAAAAGGTTTAATTACTAATAAAATATACAATTATACAATCCCATCTAATAAGAGAGTAATAGTAAAAGTTGGTCAAAAATTAGAATTAGGTGATACATTAATCTATGGAACACTACCATTTAAAATATTGTTAGAAAATATAGTAAGTATGAATGTAGAAGAAGATATAAAGCAAAAGTTGTTAAGTAAAGCAGTAGATAGAATTCAAAAATATATAATAGAAGAAATGCAAAAAGTTTATCTATCTCAAGGAGTATTTATAGTCGATAAACATATGGAAATAATAGTAAGGCAAATGCTTAGATTTGTATATGTAGAGGATCCAGGAGATAGTACATTAATGTATGGACAACTAGTAGATAAAAATATTGTAAATAATATTAATCAAGAATTGGCAAAATCTGGAAAGAAATTAGTGAAATATGTACCTGAATTGTTAGGAATAAGTAAAGCATCATTAGAATCAGAATCATGGTTATCTGCTGCATCCTTCCAAGAAACTACTAGAGTATTATCTTATGCCTCTATTGCTGGAAAGAAAGATTACTTAATAGGATTAAAAGAAAATATTATAATAGGAAAATTAATACCTGTTGGAACTAATTTTGAGGATTATAGAGATGTTTTAATTCAAGAAGAATCTCAGGAAACTACGGAGGTTTTACCTATTACTTAGTTATTTTATTAAAGAAATAGAAAATAAGTAGGTGATTAATATGTATAAATATAGTAGAATTATTGAAATAATATCAATTTTATTAATTGGAATTATTTCGATTTTTTTATTAGATAAGAATCCTTTGGTTTTTGATTTAACTAAAGAAAAAAAATATTCTATTTCTAAAGAATTAATTAATTTTTTAAATTCTTTGGATTCTCCAGTTTATATTAAAGTTTTATATGATAAAGGATCTAAGGAGTATAATGATTTAATGGATTTTTTAATCAAACTAGGTAGGTATTCTAAGAAGATAAAATATGAATATTTAGATCCTAGAGTTGATTTTGCAAAAGCTAATTTATATGGATTTTCTTCTAATAATCAAGTATTAATAATATATAAAAATAGAAAAAAGTATGAAAATTCTAATATAGATCAAGACAAATTTTATAATATAGTTTTTAATTTAGCTAATCAGAAAAAAGGGAATATAGCTTTTATTACTGGCCATGGTGAGTATAGT
>JBMFOW010000039.1:0-13199 GCA_049969455.1 bacterium
GAAAATAAAATAAAATCTAGATTTACTAAAGATACTAAAATAGAGAAAAAAGAGGAAAAATTATCTAAGGAAGAAATAATTAATTTAATAGATATAGCTAAGCAAAGTTTAAAGGGATCAAAATCTAAGGATTCTAAGAAACAATTAGAAGATTTAAAGAAGCTTGAGTTAGCAAATAAGGCTAAATTTTTTAAACAAAAAATTAGTTTAAAAGATTTATCGATGTTTGTGAGTCAATGGGGTACAATGATGGAAGCTGGTTTAGATCTAAACAGAGCTTTATTTATATTATTTACTCAAACTGAAAATATTAGATTAAAACAGATAGTAGATCATATATATCAGGTAGTATCTACTGGAGGTACTATATCAAAGGCTTTAAAAGATTATGAAAAGGAATTAGGAAATTATTTTATAGGGATAATAGATGCAGGAGAAAAGAGTGGGTTATTGGCTGATAATTTAAAGCAATTAGCGAATTCTTTAGAAAGACAAGCAAAAATCCAAGCTAAAGTTAAATCAGCATTAACTTATCCTATTATGGTTATAACTTTTACTATTTTGTTAACTTTTGGAATATTTCAGTTCGTTTTACCTAATATATTTTCTGTTTTAAAAGATATGAATATTAATTTACCTATTATAACTATAATTTTAATGGCTTTAACTGATTTTATGAGAACACCTTATTTTTATATATTATTTTTTGGTTTAATAATAGGTGGATATTTATTTTATAATAATTTTTCAAAGACTAAAAGAGGGAAGGAAGTAATAGATATAATAAAGATGAAGATTCCTATTTTTGGGCCTATAGTTAAATCTTATTTAGTTGTTAATTTTTTTAATACTTTATCTTCATTATTAGCAACAGGTACCCCTATGCTTAGAGCTCTTGAAATAACTAAACAAGTTATTGATAATTCTATTTTTAATAGGATTATTGATTATTCTATATTGAAAATAAGTGAAGGTAAAACATTAGGTGATATTTTCTTTAAATTTGTTAAGGGTCAATATAATCCAACTACTACTATTTTAAATGAAGAGGATAAATTAATTATTTCAATAATAAGGGATTTATTTGATCCTATGGCGAGACAGATGATAAGTATAGGTGATGAAACAGGAAAAATAGAAGAAGTATTAAAGAAATATGCAGATTTTACTGAAGAGCAATTAAATAGAACTGTTGAATCTATTTCTTCAGTTATAGAGCCCTTAATGATAGTATTTATTGGGGGATTTGTCGCTCTTATATTACTTGCTGTTATGGTACCCTTGTATAGTGTTATAGGTGAAGGAGAACAATAAAAATTATAATATATGATAAATTATAATATATGATAAAAATAGTAGATCATCCGTTAGCTAAGGTTAAATTAACTTTTTTAAGAAATAGAGATACTCATTTTAGTTTATTTAGAAAGTCTTTACAAGAGATTTCTTATTTATTAGCTATTAATGCTTTAAATGATTTAGAATTAACTGAATTAGAGATCCAAACTCCTTTAGCTACAGCTAAGGGATATGAAATTAAAAATAAGTTATTAGTAGTTCCTATATTAAGGGCAGGTTTGGGATTGTTACCTGGATTTATTGATTTAGTTAATACAGCTACAGTAGGTCTAATTGGTTTAAAAAGAGATGAAGATACTTTATTACCTTCTAAGTATTATATAAATATCCCAAAGAATTTAGAAAATTATGTTACTATAGTTTTAGAGCCTATGATAGCTACTGGGGGATCTTTAAGAAATGCTTTAAATATATTAGTAGAAAATAAGGCTTCTAAGATTAAAGTATGTTCTATTATAGCCTATCAAAAAACTATTACAGAAATAGAAAATGATTATCCTTTTGTAGATTTTTATGTTTTGGCATTAGATAGTGAATTAAATGAAAAGGGATTTATTGTTCCTGGTTTAGGAGATGCTGGAGATAGAACTTTTGGTACCATCTATTAAAAAATACTATCATTTTTATAAAAATTAACTAAAAATTATTGCTAAATCAAATAAAATTAATTATATTGAAATTTAATTAAAATTCTTTAGATTTTTTTATAAAATATAAAAAAAAAACTGATTAATTTTTATGGTGTAAGATATTAAAAAAATAGAATCTTATTAATATTTAAATATAATGAATAAAGCTTTATTTTTGGATAGAGATGGGGTTCTTAATAAATATATTCCTAATGATTATACAAAAAAATTAAATGAATTAAAGGTTTTTGGTTATGTTTTTGATGTTTTAAAAGAATTCAAAAAAAGAGGATATAAATTAATTGTAATAACTAATCAAGCTGGAATTAATAAAGGGATTGTTAGTTATGAAGATTTTGTTTTAATTTCTAAATATTTAATTTATTATTTAAAATTAGATGCTATATATTTTTGTCCTCATGTAGATGAGGATAATTGTTTATGTAGGAAACCTAAAAATTTGTTATTAAAAAAAGCTATTAGTAGATTTAATATAGATCCTAATTTAAGTTATTTTATTGGTGATAGTTATCGAGATTTATTAATTGCTAAATCATTAAATATTAAATTTATTTTGGTTTTAAGTGGGCAAACTAAATTAAAAGATATAAAATTTTGGGAATATAAACCTGATTATATTATTAAGGATTTAAAGTATTTAAAAAAAATTATTTAATTTTTATTTAATTTTGCATGTATTTTTTATTTAAAAAGAATTCTTTATTTAAAGAATCTATAAAATTAAGACCAGTTGAGGAGTTTATTAATATAAATTTATATAGACCTTTAGCTTTTTTAATTTTAATAATATTATTAAAATTAAAGAATAATATAAAACCTGAATTTATTGTTGTTTTTCATACTATATTGATTTTTATTTCTTCTTTTTTGATATTAGTTAAGGATAATGATTATATTAATTTTATTATATTTTTTTTAATAAATTTAAAAATAGTTTTAGATAACTTAGATGGACAATATAGTAGGATAAGAAAATTAGAATCTGAATTAGGTAGGTATTTAGATACTATAATGGATTTTTTTGGTAATTTAGCTCTATTTTTATCTATTGGAATTAAATATAATCAATTATTTTTAAGTATTTTATCTTTTTTTTTATTTACTATTATACTTTCTTATGATTTTAATTTAGAGTATCTATATAGAGCTACTAGAGGTGAAAAATTTAGAACAGATATTAAAGATAGTCCATCTTTTTTATTAAAATTATTAAAAAAAATTTATGAAATATTTTTAGAACCTCAAGATAGGTTTATAAGGTACTTTGAAAATAAAGTCTTTGAAATTATTTATGCTTTTGTTAATAAATTTAAAAAAAAAGATTGTATTTTAGATTTTAATATACAAAAAAAATTAAAGGGAATATTTTTTGCAAAATTTTATTTACATATTACTGCCAATATGGGATTATCTACTCAATTATTTATCTTAAGTATATTGTTATTATTTAATAAAGAATTATATTTTTTTTATTTGATAATTTTTGAATTTTTATTTTTAATTTTAGTTTTGGTTATTAGGATTTTGGTTATACTTTTTTATGGGTTATTGATAAAAAATTAAATTTAATTTAATTTTTTTTTAATATTTTTTTACATTTTATTAAAGTTTTTGGTAATAAATTTATAAAATATATAAAATAAAGAAATTAAGAAGAGAGGAATAGTTGATGTTTAGGATGCTTAGTGGGGTGTAGATAGTTTTTTAATATACAAAAATTTTACTTTATATTATCTTTCTTTTTATGGATATCTACAGAAGGTTTTAAATTTTGGATTTATTGATTTCTTTAAATAATTGATTTCTTTAAGTAAAGGATTTTTTTTTAGTATTTTTAATTTTATAATATGAAGGTTAATTTAGAGTTAAATAAAAAGGTAAATGATTTAATAAATGAAGTTCAAAAAGTAATAGTTGGACAATATAATGTTATATTAAAGACAGTATTAGCGTTGTTAGTTGATGGTAATGTATTGCTTGAGGGTGTTCCTGGTTTGGCTAAGACTTTACTTTTAAAAAATTTATCATATGCGACTGCTGGGACTTTTAAAAGGATTCAATTTACTCCAGATTTACTACCTGCAGATATTACAGGTACTAGGGTTTTTAATCCTAAGACATTAGATTTTGAGGTAGTATTTGGTCCAATATTTGCTAATTTTATATTAGCGGATGAGATCAATCGTGCTCCTGCTAAAGTTCAAAGTGCTCTATTAGAAGCAATGCAAGAAAAACAAGTAACTATTGGGAATCAGACTTTTCCTTTACCACGTCCATTTATAGTTATGGCTACTCAAAATCCTATAGAAAGTGAGGGAACTTATCCTTTACCTGAAGCTCAATTAGATAGATTTATTATGAAGATTAAAATAGATTATCCTAATTTTTCTGAAGAAAAAATTATACTTAAAAGAATGTATAGTAATTTTGAAATACCTACGGTTAGTAAAGTTATAGATGTATCAGAGATTATAGATTTACAGATGGAAGTGGAGAAGGTAGATATAAGTGAAAAGATTCAGGATTATATTTTAAAAATTGTATTTATAACAAGGAAGCCTAGTTTGTATGGATTTAATAATTTATCTAAGTATATTATGTATGGAGTAAGTCCTAGAGCAAGTTTAGCTTTTATTAAGTTATCTAAAGCTATGGCTTTTGTTGAGGGTCGGGATTTTGTTATCCCTGATGATATTGATTTCTTAGCTTATGATATTTTAAGGCATAGAATAATTCTATCTTATGAAGCACAAGCTGAAAATATTACTCCTGAAGATATTATTCATACTATTTTAAAAAATATTCAAAAACCTTAAATTTATATTTTTTTAATTTTATAGTTTAGTTTTATTTTTGATGAAATTTGATTTTGAAAACTATTATATTAAAAAGTGTGATTCTGATAAAAATAGTTTTGAAAAATGTATTTCTAATACTTCTGATGATTTTTATTTTAAAAAATTTGATTTTGAGCAGAGTTTTAGATTTTCTGTAGATAAAATGTTAGCTTTTTTAGCTAAAAAATTAAGAATTTTAGGCTTTGATACTTATTTGAGAAATGATGATCATGACTTATCTTATTTTATTCAAAAATCTATCTTAGAAAAAAGATTTATAATTTCTTCTTCTTACAAGTTATTAACCACATTTTGTAATACTAAAAGATATAAATTTTATTTTAATAAAGTTATTTTTATTAATTCTGAGTTAATTGATTCTAAATTAGTTGGTTCTGAATTAAATTTAAAGGATAGAGATTTTATAGTTTCTTTAATTTCCTATATTTTTTCTTTTTTATTTAAGTTTTATAATTTGGATAAAATTTATTACAAGGATTTAATTAATTTTATTAATCAAAATAAGCTAAGTAGATGTTTAATTTGTAATAAAAAAGTTATAAAAAAAGATAATAATTTTTATTATTGTATTGAATGTGATAAATTATATTGGGAAGGTTGTCATCATAAAAATATAAATAATTTTATTAATTCAGTTATAACAAAATTTAGATACTAACTAACGTTATATGCTAATATTTTTAAATTATTCATAGTTATAATATCTCAAAAAGAATTCTAATTTTAACATTTTTTTTACAAGTGAGTATAATTTTATTTCAATATTTTTTTTAAATTTTAAAAAGGAATAAGAGTAGCTAAATAAGGATTTGGGGGTGTGTTTTTTATTATGATAAATTCTATAAATAATAGTTATAAGCTACTTTTAAAGGATAAAACCAATAATACATATAAGCTTGGTGATGGGTTAGATGATTATAGGGATTTAGTTTCTTTAGAAGCTAAGTATGATAATCCTGATAATCCATCTAAAATTAATATTAAAATTAATTTTAATAAGTATGATAGTAATTTATATAAAGAACAAGAGTCATTAGTTTTCTTAATAGATTTTATAAATGATGAAGGTAGATATTTATTACCTTTTAATATAAGAGGTGCTACTGATCATTGGTGGGATATTGCTTTTAAAATAAATAATTTTAATAAAAAAATAGAAACTATAAGTTCTTTAAAACCTGAAGAAGTATCAAATTCTTTAACTATTGATAAAATTGATGAAAAAGAAGGTAGCTTATATTTAACTATTGATCTTAATAAACTAAGAGAATATGGATTTATTGATCAATTACCTTTATATATTCAAGTACTAAATGTTAAGGATGAGAAAGATTATAGGGTAATTACTGATTCCTTTAATGATCCTAAGCCTTGGGAAAATTCTAATTTTCTAATTGGTGCATTACCTATAAATTTGGCACTTAAATATTCTAAATCTTTATAAAACTTGTTCTTAATTTTTTATTTTTGAAAAAATTAAACTTTTAGAAAATCTAATTTAAAAGGAATCTAAATTTTATTATTAAATAATATATTTAGGTATGAAGGAAAGTAAATTTACAGTTTTTATTACTTTTACATTACTTATTTTAACTTTATTATTAGCTATATATTTTCTTAAGGATTATTTAAAAACAAAGGAAGATATAAAAGAAAAAACTTTTTTAGAAAAAAAATTTAAACCAGAAAATTTAAATGAAATATATATATATTCTCAAAATGAAAAAGTTATAATAAAAAAAGAAGGAGATTTTTGGTATATAGTTTATCCATTTTATGATTTAGCTTATTCTTATAAAATACAAGATATAATTAATAATCTTTATCAACCTACAGTTAATCAAACATTACAGTTTTCTAATGATTTGTATAATCAAGTTTTTAATCCTAAGAAACAAGTTTATTTTAAAGTTAATAATTATATATATGAAATTGAAATAGGTCAAAAAAATACTATAACTAATGAATATTATGTTTATATTAAAAAACCATTAATAAACAAGATATTTTTAGTTGATTATTTTAGTTATAATTACTTTGATTCTAATTCTCAAGATCTTAGATTAAATAAAATACTTAATATTGATCCTAAAGATATTTCTAAGGTAATTCTTTATCATAATAATGATAGCTATGTTATTAATAAAAAAGAAATTGATAAAGATAATTATTTATGGTATATTGATAATGATAGATTAGTTTCTAAATCATATATTGAAAATTTATTTGCATTTTTAAATAACTATGAAGTGAAAAAATTTATTGATAATTTTAATATAATTAGAAATCCGGTTTTAAGTATTACAGTTTATTATAAACAAAACCCAATTAATATTGAAATAATTAAACTTAATGATAAGGAAGTTTTAGTTAAAAATTCTTTAAGAAAACCTTATATAATAATGGATATTAATAATTTTAAAGAATTGGAAAATTCAAAAATAATAGAAGATAAGATTTTTAGTTATGATTTAGATAATACTAATAATGTAGAAAAGATTGTACTTAAAACTTCTTCTTATTCTTATACTTTTGAAAAGAAAGATAATAAATGGTTTAATGTTAGTTATAAAGATAAAGAAAAAACAGGAGATATTACTATATTCTTAAGTACTTTAAGTAATATAAAGTATAAAAATTATTGGAATTACTATCCGTTAAAAAATAAATATGAACTTTATACTGTTGAATTAAAAATTAAATTATCTGATGAAAAGAAGTATAGAACTTTAAAATTCTTTTTATATAATCCAAATTATTTAGCTAAAGGTAATAAAGTTTATGAAATTGATTCTTTACAAAATTTAATTAAAAACCTTATTAAATTTAATTAATTAAATTCTATTATAGGGGGGATACATGAAGATTTTAGTTGTAATGGGTGGATTATCTTCTGAATCTGAAATATCTATTAAAACTGGTAAGGAAATATCTAAAGCTTTATCAAAGAAATATAAAGTTGTTGAATATATTGTTAAAGATTTAAAAGAATTTTATAAATTTATTTTAGATAATTCTTTTGATTTTATATTTTTAGCTTTGCATGGAAAATATGGTGAAGATGGAATTATCCAGGCTTTTTTAGATTCTCTTAATTTAAAATATTCATTTTCTAATTTTTATTCTAGTTTTATTGGTTTTGATAAAATGTTATCTAATTTAATTGTTCAGAATTATATTAATGAAAATAATATTAAAAATCTGTTTATTCCTAAAAGTATTTATTTAAATATAAATTATATAAATGCTAAAGGTTATAATTTATTAGATTATATTGTTAATAGAATAAAGCAAGAATTTATTGTAAATTATGTTATTGTTAAGCCTAATTCTTCAGGTAGTAGTGTTGGGATTTCTAAGGTAAAAGTTGATGATTTAGAATCTTTAAATAATGCTTTAAAAATTGCTTTAAAAGAAGATCCTAATTTTATATGTATTCAAGAGTATATTGAAGGTTTGGAATTATCTGTTGGGGTTTTACAAAATAAAGATAAAATAATTCCTTTAGAAGTATGTCAATTAGAAATAAATAATAATGATATATTTGATTATGAAAAAAAATATGTAACTAATACAAAGCATATAATTCCACCTAATATAGATGAGTATTTATTAGATTATATAAAGTTTATTTCTAAAGAATTATTTTTAGTTTTTAATGCAAAAG
Source organism: bacterium (assembly GCA_049969455.1). GTDB lineage: Bacteria > DRYD01 > DRYD01 > DRYD01 > DRYD01 > CAKZQG01. The sequence goes on from JBMFOW010000039.1 coordinate 8,535, forward strand.
ATATTGTCAGATTTGATTATAGATTAACAAGTGATAATAAGTTATATTTTCTTGAAGTAAATACTATTCCAGGATTTACTCCTGTTTCTATTGTACCTGATCAAGCTAAAGTAAGTGGATTCTCTTTTGAAGATTTACTTGATATTATTATTAATAATAATATAACAAATCAATTAACATTAAATTAAAAAAAATATATAATGAGGAAGAATTTTTTATCAGATTTTAGCTTAAATTTATTAGATAATAAGACATTACCTAATGATTACGAAGCAGAGAAAGCTTTATTATCTTCTATTTTACTTAATCCTAATATAGTTTCTAACGTAATTGATAAACTAGAGGTAGATGATTTTTATTGGCCTGCTCATAGAGCTATTTTTAAAGCTATTTTGAATTTATATGAACAAAATCTCAGTATTGATATAGTTACTGTTGCCAATGAAATTAAGAAATTGAATTTAGAAGGGGAATTAGAGTATGAAGGTGGGATTTCTTATTTAGCTACTTTGCTTGAACCTATGGCTTTACTTGATTCTTATTATCATTACATTGAAATAATAAAATCTAAAAGTGTAAGATCAAAGATAATAAGGATATCTTTAGAAACTATTCAAGATAGTTTAAATGAGCAAGAAGATATAAACTACGTTTTAGATAGAGCTCAAAGAAAGATAATAGATTTATCAACTAAAAAGAATACTAAAGATTATGAAAGTATTTCAGATGTTTTGGCTACTGTTTTAGAGCAATTGGAAGTTTTAACTTCTGAAAATAGAGGATATATAGGTATTCCAACGGGTTTTGAAGCTATAGATAAAATGACTTCTGGATTACAACCAGGTGATTTAATTATAATTGCTGCTAGACCTAGTATGGGAAAAACTGCTTTTGCCTTAAATATTGCTCACAATATATCTACTAAATATAAACTTCCTGTTTTAATATTTTCAATAGAAATGTCAAAAGAACAAATTGCTCAAAGAATATTGAGTTTAGAGTCTAATATTCCATTAGCTAAAATAAGATCAGGGGCTTTAAGTGTTAATGATATGGATAAATTAGCTGAGACTATTTCATTTTTAAGTGAGCAACCTTTATTTATTGATGATACTCCTAATATTACTACTATTGATATTAGATCTAAAGCTAGAAAACTTAAAATAGAGAAAAAAGTATTAGGAGCTATTATTATTGATTATCTTCAATTAATAAAAGGTGATAGTGAGTATGATTCTCGGGTACAAGAATTATCTCAAATTTCAAGATCTTTAAAAGCTTTAGCTAAAGAATTAAATGTACCTGTTATTGCTTTATCTCAATTATCTCGTGAAGTTGAAAAACGTAATGATAAACGGCCTATGTTATCTGATTTAAGAGAATCTGGTGCTATTGAACAGGAAGCAGACTTAGTTATGTTCTTATATAGAGAAGATTATTATAATAAAGATACAAAAAAAACTAATCTTACTGAAGTTATTATTGCAAAACAAAGGAATGGGCCTACTGGTAGTATTTTATTATATTTTGGAAAAGATATCCTTAAATTTTTCCCAACTACTGGTACTCTTTAATTAATATTAGTTTTAATAGTGGAAGATTTTTAAATAATGAGGATTAAAAAAAATAAATTAATTAACTTATTCTTTTCACTTTTATTTTTTATCAGTATTTTCTATTTTATATTTAATTATTCATTTGTTTCAATATTTGCTTATAATCAAAATGATTTAGGAAATACTTCAAAAATAACAGTTAATTTAAAAGATGTTAGTTTAAAAGAGTTAATTTATTTTATTACTTCTAAAATGAAAGGTAATTTTATTTTGGATATTGACAATGATTTTAAAGTAAGTTTAAATTTAAAAGATTATGATATTAATCAAGCATTGGATTATATACTTGATGTTTATAATTTGGAGAAAGTACAATTAAATAATAATACTTTTGTTATAACTACTGTAGATAAAGCAATAAAATATAAGCCTAAAACTGAATTAATTGTTAAGTTATTTTATGTACCTGCTGATTATGTTAAAAAAGTTATTTATTCTAAACAGGAGTATGTTAATGTTTATAGTGATAGTTTTTCTAATTCTATTATTTTAATTGGTAATTCAGAAAAAATACCTTATTATTTAAGGTTAATTAAATTATTGGATAGAAAAGATAGTGAATTAATTACAAAAACTTTTAAGTTAAATAATGCTAAAGCTAAGGATATTATAGATTTACTTAAGAATTCACTTTATACTTTTGAAGATAGTTTTATAGCTTCTCAAGTTAAGGTAATTCCTGATGAAAGGACTAATAGTTTGGTTATAACTGCTCCTAAGTTTGCTTTTAGTAATATTGAAAGTGTTTTAAATGATATAATAGATAGGAAATTGCCGCAGGTTTTGATAAGTGTAGAAGTTTTAGAAGTTAATAGGGATAAAGCTAAAGCTTTAGGAATAACTTATAATGAAACTACTGGTAGTGTATTTACTGTTTTAACTGAAGCTTTACCTAGTGGTAATGTAGGAGGCGGTGGTGTAGGTGGTGGTACTGGTGGTGTGGGTGCTGGTACTGGTACAAGTCAAACTTTTGTAGAAACTGGTAGAGTTAATTTTCCAGTTAGGAGTGCTATGAATTTGAGTTTAACTATTAATTTTTTACAAAAGGAAGGTGCTTCTAGAATTTTAGCTAATCCTAAGGTTTTAACTTCTGATGGTAAAAAAGCTTCTATTTTAATTGGAGATAAAGTCCCTTATATCCAAAATCTTCAGACTAGTGTTGCTGTTGGTTCTACTACTTCTAATTTTAATGTACAGTTTGAAGATATTGGTACTAAATTAGAGTTTCAGCCTTTTGTCACTAAAGACGGATATATTAATTTAATTATTCATCCTCAAGTTAGTACTTTAAAGCAGATGTTGCCTGGCCCTGGAGGAACTACTATTCCATTAATTGGTACTAGGGAAGTTCAAACTGAAGTAGTAGTTAAAAGTGGATCAGTTATTGTAATTGGTGGGCTTATTAATGATGAAGAAAGAAAAACTTATATTAAGGTCCCATTTTTAGGTGATATACCTGTTATTGGAAAGCTATTTCAATATAAAAGGAATGAAAAAGTTAATTCTGAAATAATTTTCGTTATTAAGCCTGAAATAATTAATTTACCTGAAGATACTATCAGTAAATAGTTTAAAAAAATATGAAGGTATATGCAGTAAATAAAAAAGCTTATCATGATTATGAGATTTTAGAGACCTATGAAGCTGGAATTTCGCTTTTAGGTCCTGAAGTTAAGGCTATTAGAAATAATAGAGTTTCTTTAAATGATGCTTATTGTAAAATAAAGAATTCTGAAGTATTTGTTATTAATATGAATATAACACCAATTAATCCTAATTCTTTCTTTGAAAAATTTAATCCTTTAAGAGAAAGAAAATTATTGCTTACTAAATCTGAAATAAAGAGATTAATAGGTAAGGTTAAGGAAAAAGGTTTAACTTTAATTCCTTTAAAGGTTTATTCTAAAAACAGATGGATAAAATTGGAAATAGCTTTAGTTAGAGGTAAAACTCAATATGATAAACGTCAAGCTATTAAGAAACGTGAAGAACAACGTGAAATCCAACGCATACTTAAATTGAAAAATAGATAATGAATTTTTTTGCTCTTATTTTTAGTTTTTTTAATTATTTTTTTTTAGGTATTTTTTATTATCTATTTAATTTTTTTTATTCAATGCTTGATTTGTTTTTTTTAATTTTTTATACTTTTTTTATATTAAAAAGTAATTTTTTTTATAAATTAAGGATTTATTTAAGTTTTATTATTTTAAAGTTTTTGATATTTTATTTTTATTTTTTTATGCCTGTTAGGTTAATTTCTTTGTTAGAAATTAAAAAATATGGAATTAAAACTTATGGTGATGGTGATGAAAGTATGGGATTTTATAAAGATATAGGTAGTTATGTATATGGAGAAACTCCTTATTTAACTATGTTTTTTATTTTTATTGATTTAAAAAAACTAAGTAGAGATATTGATTTTAATAAAACTTTGTTTATAGATTTAGGGTGTGGCGTTGGAAAACCTGTATTTTTTACAAATATATTTTTTAATACTTTTTCTTTAGGTATTGATAATATTCAAACTTTTATTAATAAAGCTAATATAATTAAAAATATTTTAATTGCTTTGAAAAAAGTTTATTTTGTTAAAGATGATATAGTTAATTTTTTAGATAATTTTGAAGATTACTTTAAAAATTATTTTCCAAATTTTAATGATATAGAATATTTTATTATTTATATACCTGCTACTGCTTTTTCTAAAATTTTATTGAATAATATAAAACTAAAACTATTAAAATTTTTAAATTATTTTAATAACAAGAAAGTTTATTTTATTGTTTTATCTAAGAAGTTAAATATTGAATCTTTGAGTTTAATTGATAAAAAAGATTATTATTTTAGTTGGTTTAAAACTACTGTTTATTTTTATGAAAATATATATTAAATATTTCAAAGAAAATTTAAGAAAAAATTAATAAAAAAGAAACAATAAAAAAGGAAAAAAATATAAATTAAAGATAAAAGAAAGACAAACGAGGGTAATAATACCAGATGTAGTATTAGAAATGGAATTAGAATGAAAAGAATATATAGTAAATAT
>JBMFOW010000040.1:0-12973 GCA_049969455.1 bacterium
ACTCTTTTTTTACAAATAACGCTAAAATATTAGCTAAAAAAAATAATGTAGAACTATGGGATAGAAATAAACTTATTCAAAACTTAATTATAAATATAAATAAAAATTTAAATAATGAGGATAAACAAAATATATTTATAGAGGAGATTCAAACTGATTTTAATAAATGCTTTTCTTGCTCTAAACAATTAACACAAAAAGAAAGAGATTATTGTTTAGATAATATTAACTTATTTAATGGCAGAACTTATTGCTATAATTGCCAAAAACGATATTTACAAAATAAAAATATATAATTTTATTCATTGTAGAAGGAATTTTTAATATATTTGGATAATTAGAAAAAAGAGAATCTTTAATAAAAGTGAGGTACGTTTATGCTTTTTACTTGTAAAAATAATATTTATAAAAATAAAAAAATAAAAAACATATTAAAAGGATTTACTTTAGTTGAAATGTTAGTTGTAATTGCTATTATAATTATAATAATTGGTGCAGGTTTTGGTATGTTATCTAGTAGGAAAAATTATGAATACAAAGCAGAAGTAGATAAAATATATAAATTTATAACAGATGCCCAAGCTAATGCTACTAAATCCTCCCCTGTTATTACTGTTACTAATCCTTCTACTAATCCTAGAGTAGTTGATATTGGTTTTAGATTACCTAATAATATAACTGGTGTTACTCAAAATTATATTGCTTTATTTAGAATTAATAAAATACTTAATAATAATGCTAATGTTCCAGATAGTTTAAATTTAGAATATTTTGAAAAAATAAGAAGAGAAATAGTAATAAGTAATAGTACTCCACAAGGTGCTATTCAGCAAACTATGATTAATTCTATTCCTTTTAATTTACCTACATTTTATGATCAAAATTTATTTTTAAATAATAACAATTATCCTATTTCTTATATAGTTTTAATAAGAAATAATAGTCAATTTTTACCAATAGTTTTTAGAACTGATGGATCTTTAGCTGCTACTAGAGAATTATATGTTCAAATAAGATATCTAAATAATAATAGATTTAGGACATATTTTATAGGAATAAATGGTAAAAATGTAAGAAAATATGTTAGATAATTTATTAAAAAATCAAGATCAAAGGAATATCAAAAATCCTAATAAGATAGTAATAAGTATAGTAGGGAAACCCAATGTAGGGAAATCTACTTTATTTAATTTACTTGTTAAGAAAGGGATAGCTGTTACTTCTGAAGCTGAAGGAACTACTAGAGATTTGTTAATTAAAAAATCTAAATTTAAAGATTTAGAATTCATTTTTATTGATACTGGTGGATTACTTAAAGATCAAAGTGATATAGATTTATCTGTTAATTCCAAAATAATTGAAGCTATTAGTAATAGCGATATTGTATTATTTGTTGTAGACAATAATTCATTTTTTAATCAATTAGAAGAAGAATTGTTAAATATATTAAGAAAAACTTTTTCAAAATATATAAACGATAAAGTTATTTTAGTTATAAATAAAAGTGAATCTAATTATGAAAATCAAGAATATGAATCCTTAGGATTAAAAGATATTTTAAGAATTTCATGTAAATCAAGCATGAACATAGATGAACTAAAATTTAGGATATATGAAAAAGCAAAAAACTTAATTAAAAACGATTTATTAAATAAGGATTCTAAATATAGGGAATATGAGGAAAAAGGGTTAAAAATAAGTTTTGTAGGACGTCCTAATGTTGGAAAATCTTCTTTAATAAATGCTATATTAAATGATAATAGAGTTATAGTTTCTGATATAGCAGGTACTACGCGGGATAGCATAGATATACCTTTTAAATTTGAAAATTCAGATTTTTTATTAATAGATACCCCAGGAGTTAGAAGAAAGTCTAATATCTCTTCCAAATTGGAAGCTTATAGTATAACCCGTTCAATTGGTAGTATTAAACATGCAGATATAGTTATTTTAGTTATTGATATTTCTGAAGGATTAGCTAGACAAGATAAAAGATTAGCTTATCAGATTCATAAACATTTAAAACCAGCAATTATCGTCGCTAATAAATTTGATATTTTAATTAATGAATATAAACAAAAATTTAACAAAAAATTTGATAATAATTTTATAGAAAACCTGAAATATGAGTTAGGGAATTCAATAAAAGAACAATTGTATTTAATTAATTATGCTCCTATTTATTTTGTTAGTGCCAAAACTAAGTATCAATTAGATAGTCTTTTATATGCTATTAAGACAATAAAGTCTGAATTAGAAAAAGATTTTAGTGATTATAATTTAAAAGAAATATTAGAAAATATGCTTCTTTCTGTACCTTTACCTTATATTGTTGAATCTAAAGGTTATAAAAAATCTAAAAAAAATAAATTTAAAGTATATGATGTTAAATATTATAAAGAAGAATTACCAACTTTTAAGGTTATAACTAATTTTGATTTTAAAGAAATCCCTGAAAGTTTTAAAAATTATATTAAAAATAATTTATCTAAGGTTTTAAATATAAACAATATACCTATTAAGTTGCTCTTTAGTAAGAAAATATAATTTATAAGAAAATATAATTTAAATGTAAAAAAATATATTTTTTTAGACTTTTTATAATAATTTTGTCATAAATGTATGGAAAACATTATGATTTAAAAATACTTGATATCGAGATTTCATGGTCATTTAAAGTAGGGTTATTAAAAAATAGAAAGTAGGAAAGCGGGACTTTTTATCAAAAATAAAACTATTTTTTTTATTTGTTCTAAAAAAAAAATTTTTTCATATTTTTAGGTAATTTACAAAAATAAAGGTTATTAAAAAACAAAGGTGCTTAGTATCATAATTTTAGCTAGTAGTATTAGAGATTTTTTAATGTGTTAAAAACTTAAGAAAGTAAGGGATTATTTTAAGTTTGCTGTATTAGCTTAATAAATCTAAAAAAAAGTTATGAAGTTCCCCCCCCTAAATTAAGAAGGATATTTTTTTTGATTATAGAAATAAAAAATTATGAATAAAAATTTTTGGGATTTTGTGTTAAATAATTTTTGGATAAAAGCTGGAATTTATTTTATAATTTTATTAGCTTTGTGGTTTTTAGCTAATATTTTTGAAACTAATAAAATAATAAGAGGTTTAATTGGATTAAACTTCATATTTGCTACTGCTTTATTATTAAGTAATGATATAAAGAGTATAAATTTGAAAACTGTTATTGTAGGTTTTTTATTTCAGATTGTTTTGGCAGGATTTTTGTTATTAACTCCATTTGGTGTAGCTTTTTTTAAGGGAGCTAATGATACTTTCTTAGCTTTAATGGGATATGCTAAAAAAGGTATAGAATTTTTATTTAGTAGTTTTATTAGTGGAAAATTAGAAGATCCGTTAGTTAATTTTACTTTTATTATTTTACCTACAATAGTATTTTTTGGTGCTTTAATATATATGTTTTATTATTTAGGTGTTATGGAGTGGATAATAAAGGCTTATGCATATGTTATGATGAGGGTATTGGGAACAAGTGGAGCGGAAAGCTTAGTAGCTTCTGCTAAATTATTTGTTGGTCAAACAGAAGCTCCTTTAATTATAAAACCATTTTTAGCTGTTTTAACTAGATCTGAGATATTTACAATTATGTCAGCGGGTATGGCTACTATGGCTGGTGGAGTTATGGCTGCTTATGTTGGGATGCTTAGTGGATATATACCTACTATTGCTGGGCATCTTTTGACTGCTGTTATTTTATCTGTTACAGCTTCTGTTTATTTATCAAAAATAATTGTTCCTGAATTGGAAGACCCTGTAACTAGAGGTAATATAAAAATAAAAATAGAGAAACCAGGTACTAATTTATTTGAATCTATAACTGTTGGAGCAAGAGATGGAATGTTTTTAGCTTTTAATGTTGGTGCTATGTTGTTAGCTTTTATTAGTTTAATAGCTATGCTTAATGATGTTATTTTTAATTTTACTTCTTTTTTATTTACTCATGTTGCTTTTTTAAGTTCTTTTAAGCCTTTTAACTTTCAAGATATATTAGCTACTTTGTGTTATCCTATAGCTTATTTATTGGGAGTACCGAAACATGAAGCTTTTGTTGCCGCTAAATTTATTAGTGAAAAAATAGTTATTAATGAATTTGTTGCTTATAGTGATTTTGCTAAAACCTTAGCCAATAATCCATCTGTTATTTCTGAACAGACTAAGATTATATTGAGTTATGCTTTAGGAGGATTTGCTAATTTTAGCTCTATTGGAATTCAAGTTGGAGGGATTGGATCATTAGAACCTAAAATAAGGCCTACTATTGCTCAACTAGGTCTAAGAGCTTTAATAGTTGGAAATTTAGCTAATTTTTCTTCAGCTGTTATTGCTAGTATGATTACTGTTCATGCACATTTTTAATATATTTTTAATATATTTGATTAAGTTAATTTTTGCTTAGGTTAGGAATTAATAGATAATTCTTTTTACAAAAAGTTAAAAAATAAGTATTTAATACGGAGGTAAGGTTAAATGATGAAAAGTGTTTATATTTTATCTATGGCTAGTACTGTATATGGTAAAATTTCAGGAGCTTTATCGAAGTTAAAAGCATCTGATTTAGCTTCTTTAGCATTAAATAAAGCAATAGATTCAATTAATAAAGAAGTTTTTAATGAGATTATAAAGAATTATTCTTTTAGTATTGTTTTAGGTAATGTAATTCAAGCAGGTAATGGGCAGAATTTAGCAAGGCAAGTTTTATTTAAAACTAATTTATCTGCTAATATTCCTGGATTTGTAGTTAATCAAGTATGTATTTCTCCTATTAAGGCTCTTAATTTAGCTTATTTATATGTAGCTACAGGTGAATATGATATTGTAGCTGCTGGTGGAGTAGAAAGTATGACAAATGCTCCTTTTATTTCTAGATTAAGATTAGGCAATAAATATGGAGATCTTATTTTAGAAGATTCTGTTAATACTGATGGATTAAGATGTACTATTACTAATAAATTGATGATAGAACTTGCTGATATTATTGCTAAAAAGTATAATATAACAAGAGATTATCAAGATGAGTTGGCTTATAATAGTCATTTACGAGCTAATAACGCTTTTAAAGATATAGAATTTAGTAATTATTTTGTTGGTTATCAAAATTTAGTTAAGGATGAAAATATAAGAGAGAATATAAGTTTAGAAAAATTAAGAAATTTAAAACCTGTTAATAGTGAAAGTATAACTGCTGGTAATGCTTCAGCTTTGGCTGATGGTGCTTCTATTCTTATTTTAACTAATGAAGAAATTATTAAAAAGTATAATTTAAAACCTTTAGTAAGGGTAATAGGATTTGCTGAAGCTTTTGAAGAACCTTCTAATTTTCCCATTGTACCTTCTTTTTCAACAAAAAAATTATTAAAAAAATATAATTTAAGTAAAGAGGAAATAGGGATTTGGGAAATAAATGAAGCTTTTGCTGCTGTTTTAGGTGCTAATATTAAAATATTAGAATTAGATTATAATTATACTAATGTATTTGGGGGTGCGGTAGCTTTTGGACACCCAGTTGGTGCTACTGGAGCTAGATTAGCTATTAATTCAATTATAGCTATGAAAAAATTTAGTAAAAATAAGGCTTTGGTTATGGCTTGTGCAGGAAGTGGTGGAGGATACTCTATGGCTATTGAAAATATATAATACATTATGCATACTTTTGATTTTGATGTAGTTATTATAGGTTTTGGTACTTCTGGTTTTTTTTAGCTTGGGAATTAATTAAAAATAATTTTAAAGTTGCTGTTTTAGAAAAAGAGAATGATTTTGGTGGAGCTTTAGTTAATTCTTTAGTTTTTCCTACTGCTGGGTTTCATACCTTAAATGGAAAATTAATTATTACTGATAGTGTTAAAGAGTTTTTAGATTTTTGTATTAAAAATGGATTTTCTAAAGGTCATATAAGGGATCCTCTTAATTTTGCTTATTCTGTAACTCCTATTGATCCTTTAGCTTATAAAGCTTTTTTTATTAATTATTTTTTTAATAATTTGAATAAAAATTTTGTTTTATTTAGTAATTGTCAATTGGAAAGGGTTTATGAAAAAAATGGGATTGTAAGATATGTTATAGTAAATTGTAATAATAGAAAATTAAAAGTTAAGGGAAAATTTTTTGTAGATGCTAGTGGAATTTTAGAGATTTCAAATTATATTGATATCAAACATAGATTAGATATTAATAATTTGCAAGCTGCTACTCTAATTTTTAGGTTATCAAATATAGATTTTTCTAAAATTATTGATTATATTAAATTTAATAAACAGGATTTTTATCATAAAACTGATTTAGATTTAATGTTAGCTAATAATTTTTTAAGTGTATCTGGATATTTTGAATTAGCTTCTAAGTATCTATTTAATAAAGATTTATTTTTAAGTAGGGATAGATTCTTGTTTTTTGGAGATATTTTAAAGAATCATATTTATGTTAATACTTCTAGGGTTTTTATTAAAGATATAATTGATTATTTTACAGATAATTTTGATTTAAAAAAATTTGATTTAAAAAAGAAGGATTTTTTGAAAAAAGCAAGTATATTTATATTATCTTCTAAAGATGATAAAGATTTACTTAATAATTTATTAAAAAATTATAATTTATTAGAAAGAATTGGCTATTATTTAAGTATTAAACAGGTTTTTTATATTTATGAAATTATGAAAAAATTTATCAAGGGGTTTGAAAATAGTTATATAGATTTAATTGCATATAAATTAGGAGTAAGACAGTATAGAGTCTTAGTAGGTGAATATCAATTGAATATAGAAGATGTAATAAATAGTAATGATTTTGATGATAAAATATTAATAGGTACTTGGCCTATTGATATTCATATTAAAGATAAAATTATAGAAAAAAAAGTTAATGAAGAGGGTTATTTTATTCCTTATAGAAGTTTGATAACAAAAGATTATAAAAATTTGATTTTTATAGGTAAGCATATGAGTGCTGATGATTATGCATTTAGTAGCTTAAGGATCCAGGCTACTTGTATGAATTTGGGAAGTATTGTCGGTAAAATTCTATCTAAATTAATTAAAAATAAAACTTATATTTTAGATATTGACTTTTCTTTAATAAATAAAATTTTTAAAGAAAATTTTTAACAATTTATTAACATTTATATAAATTTTATTTTATATTTTTTGTAAATCTTTAAATATAAATGTAGGAAAATATAAATAAAAGTTATAAAATGATAAAGGGAAGGGGTAAGTAATTTTATGATTAATACAGAAAACTATAATATTGCTGAAATAAAAAATGAGATAGAAGGTATTTCTAGTAAAACAAGGAAAACTAAGAAAAAATCAAGTGAAAATGAAAAATCAAATGAAAATAAAAAAACAAAATTGGAGGGTAAAAATATTAAAAATAATGATAAATCTGAAAAAAAAGTTTCTAAAAGTAAAAATTTAAAAATAGATAAATCACAAAATGATATATTTTCAGAGAGTATATTTGATAGTAGTGTATTAAATGAATCTTTAGATGATTTAAAGGATATAGAATTGGTTATGTTAGCTAAGAAAGGTAACGCTAAGGCTATATCTATTTTGATTAATAAGTATAAAAATTTTGTTAGATCAAGATCCAAATCCTATTTTATAGTTGGTGCAGATAAGGAAGATATAGTACAAGAAGGATTAATTGGTTTGTTTAAAGCTATAAGGGATTTTAATCCTGATAAAAAAACTAGTTTTAGGGCATTTGCTGAACTTTGTATAATGAGACAAATTATAACAGCTATCAAAACTGCTACTAGGCAAAAGCATTTGCCTCTTAATTCTTATGTTTCACTTAATAAGCCTATTTTTGAAGACAATGGAGAAAGAGTTATGGCTGATGTTATTGCTAGTACTAGAACATGTAATCCTGAAGAAATATATGTAGCTTTAGAATTAACAAAAAGTATAAAAGAAAAAATGAAAAAATATTTAAGTGCTTTAGAATCTAAAGTTTTAGCAGAATACTTAAAAGGATTATCTTATTATGAGGTAGCTAAAAATATAGGTAAGCATATTAAATCTGTTGATAATGCTCTTCAACGTATTAAAAGAAAAATTCAAGAAACTATTAAAGAAGCTTATGGAATATAAATGAAACTTTTTATAAAATTTATTTATTAAAAGTTTATATTTTTTTAATAATAGTAAATTTACATAAAATACTTGATTATTTTTGAATAATTTATAATTGAATATACATAAAATTAAATCTAAATGAAATACTAAAAAATGTATTAAAAAAATATAAAATAGTAGCAGTATTGTTAATAAGAGTATATTGAAATTAAGTTTTTGTAATATAAAGTATTTTTACTTAAATAAAATTTAATTTATTAGGTGTTTTTTATTTTAGGAATAAATTATTAAGGAATAATTTAAGGATTATGGAATTTTTTAATTAGGATGGATAATTTTTGGAAAGAAAAAATAGATGATTTAAACACTGCTATAGAAAGTAATGATGTAACTTATTTATTGTCTAATTTTGTTTTAGATTTAGCTTATTATTTTAGAACTTTTTACGATGAAAATGTTTTAAATAGTATATTAGAAAGATTTAATTTATTAGCTAAAAATAATGTTAGTTTACAGTTATTGATATTAGAATTGGCAATAGAAATTTATTTTGCTATTTTAACTGAAGAAGAAGAATATTATAGAAAGCTTATAAATGATACTTCAAGGAAATTAGTAGCTTTATCTAGTCCTTATACTTCTAATATTAAAAAGGATTTTTTAGTTAAATTTAATTTATTAGGAGGTTTATTTAAAACAATAGAAATAATAGATAAGATTAATAAGGATGGATTTAGTGATTATAAATTATTAGAGCAAAATATAGCTAATTTGTATAAATTAGATCCTGATAATTATAAAGTAGGTTTTCTAGATTCTTTATCTAAGTTAAATAGCTCTAAGACTATATTCAGGAAATCTTTAATAGATAATGTTATAAAAGTAATAAGTGGTAATGTATTAGAGAAAGCTTTAGCACAAGAAATGATAGGTGATATTAGTGAGCCTTTACAAAGCTTGAGTTGGTATGATGATGCAGAAAATATATATAAAACTCTTGGACTTTATAGAGATTTAATTAGAATTGGGATTAAAAAAATTGAGAAATATAAAAATGATCCATCTTCTAAAATATTTTCTGCACAAACTGGTATTAGAACTGCTGGATATTTATTAATACTTGATCAAAAGGAAAAAGCAAAAAATATATTATTTGATTCTCTTAATAAATTCTTACAAGCTCAAGCTTATATTGAATTATTGGAAGCTTTTAACTCTTTTAATATAATACAAAATTATTCTGAAGAGAAAGATAAGTTGCTTGAAATAATATCCCAAACTTTTGAAAAGAGATTACAAATTGACCCTTATAATATTAATTTATATATAGAATATGCAAATTGGTTAGAAAAATTTAATGTAAAAGAAAAAAAAATAGAGTATCTTTATAAAGCATATGAAATAGCTAAATCTAAAGGTATTTATAATAAATTATTGGATATAGCTAATATTTTATTAGAAATGGATCCATTAAATGGTGATTATATTTTAAAGTATGTTGAAACTCTAAAATTAAATAAAATCGATCCTAGTAATTTTTTAATTGAAAAAATTAATGAATTAAAAAAATACAATGAAATTGAATTAATACAGCATTTATTTAAAGTTTATCCTGATGTTATACCTTCTGATAAGATTCAACAAATAGAAAAAGAAAATCTTTTAAATAATATTAAAAATTTATCTTTACCTGATAAAATAAGATTATTAAAAGATTATATATTAAAATATCCTCAAGATCATGAAGTTAAAATTATTTACTTAAATAATATTATTGATCTTCCAAGTTATTATGATGAAGCTTATAATATTATAAATGAAAACTTTGAAATTTTTCTTAATAATAAAGATAAAATTGAATCAGATTTAAAATATAAAATTTATAAATTATTTTTAATTAAAGAAGATTTTGATAAAATTTTACAAATAGAAACTTAAAAATATAAACTTAATTGAAATAAATAATGAAAAGAGATATTCATTTAAAAAATAATTTCTTTTCTCGTATTATTACTTTAATATTTGTTTTTTTATTTACTTTTGCGTTAGTTTTATTTAATAAAGAACAGGTTAATAAAAATCCTATTGTATATTCTGATTATTATCTTGATTTTATTAATAAAAATAATTTAAAAGAATTGGATCCTAATTTTATAAAACAAAGATTGAATAATTTTGAAAAAGTAAAATTTTACGAAAACATAGATGGGGATACTATAAAAGTTATAGATTTAAAGAATAATAAAGTTTATAAGGTAAGGTTAATAGGGATAGATACACCTGAAAGTAGTCATAATAAGAAATTAGAACGTGATGTTAAAAGAACTCATAAAGATAAGGAAACAATTATTTCTTTAGGTAAAGAAGCTAAAAAATATACTTATAATGTTTTGAAAAATCAGGAATATTTATATTTAGAATATGATGTTTCTAAATATGATAGATATAATAGAATTTTAGCTTATGTTTATTTAAGTAATGGATATATGTTGAATTTAATGTTAGTTTTATATGGATATGCGAAAGTATATACTATTCCTCCTAATGTTAAATATTCTAATATTTTTGTTAAAGCTCAAGAATTTTCTAGATCTCATATATTTTTGTTAAAGCTCAAAAATTTTCGAGATCTCATAATTTAGGATTATATAGGCATAGATTTTAATAAGTTAAGGGGTGAGAATGTTTATGAAAAAATATGTATTAAAGATAGATGATAAAGAAATAGAATTTGAAATAGGAAAGGTAGCTAAGCAAGCTGCTAGTAGTGTAGTAGTTAAAAGTGGGACTTGTTGGGTTTTATGTGCTATTACTTTTAGTGAAAAACCGAGAACTGATATTGATTTTACTCCTTTAACTGTTGATTATATTGAAAGGATGTATGCTATTGGTAAGATTCCAGGTGGATTCATAAAAAAAGAAGGAAAACCTACTGATAATGAGATTCTTAAGGCTAGATTAATTGATAGAACTATTAGACCTTTAATAGATCCTAATTTTTTTAATGATATTAATGTATATGTTAATGTTTTTTCTGCTGATGTTAATGAACGTCCAGAAATATTAGGTTTATTAGGTACTTCTTTAGCTTTATTGATTAGTCCTATTCCTTTTTATAAACCAGTTTCTGCTTACAATATAACTGATAAAAATATTGATTTAGTGGTATCTTCTACTAATGACAGAATAACTATGATAGAAGCCAAAGCTAATGAAATCAATGAAGAATTAATTTTTAATTTTATTTCTCAGATTTATGAAAAAAATAAAATTATTAATGATTTTCAATATCAGATATACCAAGAATTAAAACCAGATAAAATTCAAACTTACTCTATTGATATACCAGATTTATTAAATACTTTATATGAAAAATATTTTAAAGAGTTGAGCATTAAATTATTAAATGAAAAGGATAAAAAAATTAGGAATAATTTACTTAATGAAATAAATATAGATAATTTAAAAAATTTAGTTTTTACTAATGAATTAGATGAAATAAAAAATCAATTTGAAGAATTAATTAATAATAATAAAATTAATGAGTTTATATTTAATGTAGTTAAGAAAAGATTTTTAAAGAAATATTTAAATAAACAAGTTTTATATGATAAGGTAAGAATAGATGGTAGATCGTTAAATGAAATAAGACCTATAGAAATAGAGGTAGGGGTTTTGCCTTATCCTCATGGTAGTGCATTATTTACTCGTGGACAAACTCAGGTATTATCTGTAGTTACTTTGGGTACCAAGACTGATCAACAAATGATAGAAGGTTTGTTATTAGAAGAAGAATTTAAGAGATATATGCATCATTATTATTTCCCACCATTTTCTACAGGTGAAGCAAAACCTTTAAGAGCTCCAAGTAGAAGGGAGATAGGTCATGGTAATCTTGCTGAAAAAGCTTTAGAACCCTTGATTCCTTCAGAAGATGAATTTCCTTATACTATTAGGGTAGTTTCTGAGGTATTAGAATCTAATGGATCTACTTCTATGGCATCTGTTTGTGGAAGTAGTTTAGCTTTAATGGATGCTGGGGTACCTATTAAAAAGCATGTTGCTGGAATATCTATAGGCTTAATTACTAATGAAAATGATATTAACGATTATGTTTTATTAACTGATATTCAAGGATTTGAAGATTTCTTTGGTGAAATGGATTTTAAAGTAGCTGGTACTTATGATGGGATTACTGCTATTCAAATGGATACTAAATTAGAAGGATTAACTTTAAATATAGTTAAAGATGCTATAACTCAGGCTAAAGAAGCTAGGGAAGTTATTTTACAAAAAATGTATAGTATTATATCTAAGTCTAATGATTTAGCACCTCATGCTCCTAGAGTCGTTGTTATTCAAATTGAACCATCTAAGATTCCTGATATTATAGGGTCTCAAGGAAAAGTTATTAAAAAAATTATAGAGCAAACCAAAGTTAAAATAGATATAGAAGAAGATGGCAGAGTTTTGGTTTATTCTTCTAATGAAGAAGATTCTTTAAAAGCTAAATCTATGATAGAAGCTATTACTAATATAAAAGAAGGTAGTATTTATTTAGGAAGAATTGTTAGATTGGAACCATATGGAGCTTTTGTTGAAGTTGCTCCAGGTAAAATAGGATTACTTCATGTTTCTGAATTAGGTTTAGGTTTTATTAGTGATGCTAGAAGCGTTTTAAAGCTTAATGATGAAATTGTTGTTAAGATTCTTAAAATAGATGAAACTGGAAGGTTTACTTTAACTAGGAAAGGTTTAGTTGATTCTAATATTAATTTATTAAAGTAGTTGAATTTTTTTTTTAAATGGAAGGGGTTCTAGGGGGGTAACCCCTAGTAGGGATTCTTAAGGGGCAAAGC
>JBMFOW010000041.1:0-12688 GCA_049969455.1 bacterium
CTAACATAGCCCCCCTTAACACGAGGGGGCTTACGCCCCCTTAACACAAGAAAATCTACCTACACTATAATCCCTAAACCCTTTGATAAATATCTCTAATTCTTACTATATCATCTTCCAATAATTTTTCTCCTACTTGAATTTCAATAAATTCCAAATCAATATCACCAGTATTTTTTATAGAATGTGCAGCTTTATATGGAATATCTATAATATCATTTTCTTTAACTAATATTTCTTTATCATTAATAATAACTACTCCACTACCCTTTAAAATAAACCAATACTCTTTTCTAAAGTTATGATATTGTAATGATAATTCTTGTTTAGGATAAACTGAAATAAACTTAACTCTATATTTATTTAAATCTTTATCTAATTCTTTATAATATCCCCAAGGTCTATAATCAAATACATTATACTTAAGAACCTCAGGATCAATTTTATTTAAAATATCTTTAATTTTAAAACTACTATTTTTTTTAGATACTAATAAAAAATCAGAAGTATCAACTACTATTAAATCATTACAATCAATAAAACAATATTTTTTATTTTTTAAATTTTCATTATCCTTAATTAAAAATGAATTAGAATTTATTTTAAAAACTCCATTACCTTGATTTTGATTATTTTGATCTTGATTGTTTTGATTTTGATTATTTTTGTTATCAGAATTATAATTATTAGTTTCGTTAGTTTCAAGATATTGGTATATTTTAGATATTTCTTCAAAAGTACCAACATCAGACCACCTAAAATTAGATTTAACTACTAATAAATTTTGACTTTTTTCACTATAAGCATAATCAATAGAAATTTTTGGAATACTCTTATAATTATTTAATAAATCTTGATAACTAAAATTTATATAACTCCTAAAATCTGGATTAATTTGATAAAAATCTTCTAATAAAAATGAACTATTGAAAATATATATACCCGAATTCCATAAATAATTATTACTTTTAAGATAATATTTAGCTTTTGATTTATTAGGTTTTTCTATAAATTTTTCTACTTTAAATACATTATCTTCTATTAAATTAGATAATTTAATATATCCATAATTAGTAGAAGGATGATCAGGCTTAACCCCTATTGTTATTACTCCTATAGATGTATAATCTAATCCTTTTTTTAAAGAACTTAAAAATTCTGTTTTATTAAATATAAAATGATCAGAAGGTAAAAATATGAAATTAGCTTCTTTTAAATTATACTTAAAAAGTACATATTTAACAGAAAGAAGTATTGCTCCTGCAGTATTAACAGATTCAGGCTCCAATATTATTTTCTCTTTATCTATATTTTCTTTTTCTATTAAATGCTTATAATTAAAAGTAGAACAAATTAAAATATCATCAAAATTATTTAATATTCTTTCATAAGTTAATCTTAATAAGCTTTTGTTATTAAAAATTTTTAAAAATTGTTTAGGATAAGATACTCTAGAAAGAGGAAATAATCTACTACCTATTCCTCCAGCTAATATTACAGCAAAATTATACATCTATTATCACCTCTAAATAAAAATTACTAACGAAATTAAAATCACAATAAGTAGGTGCTTTTAAATATCCTTTAAATTTTTTTTTATCTATTTTAACACCTTTTACATTTAATTCCCATCTATCTTCCCTTAAATTAATATAATCGATATCTACTATTAAAACAGATTTTGCATCTAAATAATAGATAAATTTTGAAATAAAATTAAATATTTTTTGATAATCATCAAAATCTGATAAAATTATTTTTACTTTTTTATAATTCTGAATATTATTTTCTTCAACATTTAGAATACTATTTAATGCAGATATTAAATCTTTAAAGAAATCAAATAAATTAACTGCTGTTATTTTTATTTTGATATCTGCAGTATGATCTAAAATCTCATACATAATAATTTATTTTTAACAAATAATTTATTTTTGACAATTAGGACAATAATAAGTAATTCTATCTTCCAATTTTATTCTCTTAGTTTTAGAATTACATTCAAAACATTTAGGTTTATTATATATTTTATGAAAATTTTGGTAATTACCATATTGCCCTAAAGCATCTACATAATCACTGATAGTAGAACCTCTATTTTTAATTGATTCTTTTAAAATTTCTTTTAAACAGTTATAAAGTTTATAATATTCTTGAATAGTAATATCATTAGCTTTTCTTAAAGGAGAAATTTTAGCACAAAACAAACTCTCTATTGCATAAATATTACCTATACCAGATATTAAACCCTGATCCATTAAAGCTACTTTTATTGGTTTCTTTACTTTAGATAAAATATTAATAAAATCCATTGGCTTTAATTTATTAAAAGGAGGACCATATTTTTTAAATGGATTACTATCTTTTATAAAAACAATTTTCTCAAATAACCTTTTAGCACTAAAAAAAATAACTCTTTCTTTAATATCCTTTTCATTATTATCAATAAAAATAAATTCTATTATTTTATATTTTTCAAAATAATTTAATTTATCTTGATTTAACAATTCTTTAATAAGTAATGCACCAGTTAATGCTAAATGAAATAATACCCAATAATTGTCACTAAACTTAAAATATACTATTTTCCCATAATTAGAAATCTCTTCTAAATTTTTATTTACCAATTCATTAGATAATTCTATGTTTTTTATTATTGAATTTTTATAAATATTTATTTTTTTAAGAACAACTTTAGAATAATAATGTTCATTAAAATTCTTTGAAAGATTAAGATAATTTTTTAATTGATAAGATATAGTTGTTGCTTCTGGTAATTCTGGCATATTTTATTTTTATATATCATTTAATTCATATAATTTTACAGTATAATAATCACTTTTAAGTTCTTTATCTAATTCATTTTTTATTTTATTTTTACTACCTTTTAGTTTCAGAATTATTCCATTTTCAATTTCCTTTTTTCAATTATTTCAATATTTATTTTATTTAATTTATTTTTTATTTCGTTAAAAATTGAATTATAATCTATTTTTTCTATTTTATTTTCTTGTATATATTTTATTTTAATATAGAATATATCAAAATTTTCATATAATATTTTTTCTAAGTATCTAAGAATTACAAGTGCAAAAAATACAATAACACTACCAATAATTCCTTCAATTATTTTTTCAGCACCAATGACCATTCCAATAGAAGCAGCTATCCATAAAGTAGCAGCAGTAGTTAAACCTTTAATTTTTAATCCACTTCTTATAATAGTTCCTGCACCTAAAAAACCTATCCCATTTACTATCTGAGAAGCTACCCTACTTGGATCTGCTACACTACCACTAAAACCATACTTAGATATAAAAGTAAAAATTGCACTACCCAAAGTAACTAATGTTACAGTTTTCAAACCTGCCGGTTTATGCTTGAATTCTCTTTCTAGCCCCATTAAAATTCCACATAAAATAGATACCCCAATTATTAATAAAAACTTCTTTAATAAATCTATTTCTATATCCATTTAATATAGTAGTAAAAAAAATAAAAGGTAAATATAAAATTTTTGCTTAATTTAGTATTAAGACATTTAAATAGTTTTTTTACATTCTTTACAAATACCTTTTAAATATAAGATAATATCTTTAATTTCGTAATTAGAATTTTCATATTCTATTTTTATTTCTTTTATAGGAATATCGTATATTTTTTTACACTTTTCACAAAAGAAATTGATATGTTCTTGTTTGATAAAATCAAATCTTTGTTCATTATTATCTACATTTAAAGCTTTAACAAGATTATTTTTAACAAATAAATTTAAATTTAAATAAATAGTAGTTTTAGATAAAGTTGGAAATATTTTTTTTAATTCTTGGTATATATCATCAACAGTAGGATGATTTTCATTAGAGATTAAGTATTCTAAAATTTTTAATCTAATATAAGAAGGTTTAATACCTTTACTTAATAAAGTTTCTTTTAAGTTAGATGTAAGCAATTTTATCACCTTTTTATGAACACTCTTTTTATATATATTTCAATATTTACATAATCTAATCCTTTTGTTAAATTTTTTAATAAAAATAGGATAAAAAATAAATTTGTAGAATAATAAATAAAGGCAAAAAATAATGACCGCTAAGTGGAAGCGGAATAAAAATATCCACTAATAATAAAAAATACATAAGGAAAAAATCATGATAGCAACTATAAAAGAATTATTAGAAAATGGATGCCATTTTGGACATCCTACTAAAAAATGGCATCCTAATATGAAAAAATTTATATTTACCAAACGCGGGGGAATATACATAATAGATTTATCTAAAACTTTAGTTCAATTACAAAAAGCTTATAATTATTTAAAAGAGCAAGCAGCTAATGGTGCTGAGTTCTTAATAGTAGGTACTAAAAGACATACCAGAGATATAATAAGAAACGAAGCTAAAAGAGCTAATATTCACTATATTGTTGAACGCTGGATCGGTGGATTATTTACAAATTTCAGCATAATTAGAAGTAGAATTGATTATATGCTACAACTAGAAAAAATGGCAAACGAAGGAATCTTAGAACAATTACCTAAAAAAACTGCTAAAAAATATTACAAAGAATTAGAATATCTACAAACCCAATATGAAGGACTCAGAAATATATACAGAATTCCTGATGTTTTAATAATAGTAGATGTTAGAAGAGAAGATATAGCAATAGCTGAAGCTAATAAAGTTGGAATCCCTATTGTTGGAATTGTTGATACTGATGGAAATCCAGATATCGTTAGCTTACCTATTCCTGCTAATGATGATGCTTTAAAATCTGTACAATTTTTAACCTCAAAAATAGTAGATGCTATATTTGAAGGTAAAAATGCCTACCAAAGTACCGTAGCAGTTTAATTCTATTTTTTCATAAATAAAATATGGATGATAAAGTATTTTGGATAAGTGTTGTTGTTTCTAGTTTAGTTGGTTTGATATTAGGTATAATTGTAGGATTTTTTCTACCCTTAGAAGCAGGAATAACAATAACAGCTATTATTGGAATATTTTTAGGAATGATAATCGGAATTATCATTGGAACTATTTTAAAAATGAGAAATATTCAATCTAAAAAAGATAAATACAAACTATAACTAAAAAAATAACTATAGAAAATATTTTTATGACATTAGTAAATAAAAAAGTAAATAAAAATACAAGTAATTATAGTGGAAAAGATATAAAGGTATTAAAAGGCCTGGACGCTGTAAGACAGCGTCCAGCTATGTATATTGGATCTACTGATAAAAAAGGATTACATCATTTAATAAATGAAGTAGTAGATAATAGTATAGATGAGGCAGTAGTGGGATACTGTGACTACATTAAAGTAGTTATTACAAAAAATGGAGAATGTACAGTAGAAGATAACGGAAGGGGAATACCAGTTGATATAGTTGAATCTGAAGGTAAATCTGCTTTAGAAGTAGTACTTACTACTTTACATTCTGGAGCTAAGTTCTCTAATAAGGTTTATAAAATTTCTGGAGGATTACACGGTGTTGGAATTTCTGTTGTTAATGCTTTATCTTCTTACCTTAAAGCTGAAGTTCATAGAGACGGATATATTTACTATCAAGAATATCAAAAAGGTATCCCAATTACTGATGTTATTAAAAAAGGAAAAACAAATAAGACGGGAACTATTATAACTTTTAAACCAGATCCCGAAATATTTAAAGTTACTGAATTTGATGATGAATATATCTTAGAAAGATTAGAAGAATTAGCATTTCTTAATCCATTTATTACTATAGAATTTATCGATGAAAGAAAAGGAATTAAAAAAGTTATAAATTATCCAGGGGGAATAGTAGATTTTGTAAAAACTTTATTAGAACATAATAATCTAAAAGAACTTTATGAAATAATATATATAAAAGCAAGTAATCAAGATATAATATTTGAATGTTCTTTTGTACATACTGATTCTGAAATAGAATTAGTTAAATCTTTTGCAAATAACATTAATACAGTAGATGGTGGGGTACATGTTAGTGCATTTAGGCAAGCTTTTACTAAATCTGTTAATAATTATTTACCTATTTTTTTAGAAAAATTAAAAGAAAAAGATTTAAATTTAAGTGGAGAAGATATAAGAAATTCAATGGTATATGTTATTTCAGTTAAAGTACCTAATCCACAATTTGAAGGACAAACTAAATCTAAATTAGTTAATACTGAAATAAAAACAATATTAGAGAATTTAGTATATAATGAATTAAAAAAAGTATTTGATACAAAATCAGATGTAATAGAAAAAATAATAAATAAAGCAATAATAACATATAAAGCAAGAGAAGCAGTCAAAAGAGCAAAACAAATAGTTTTAACTAAAAATAAAAGTGAATTATTATATACAGTTGCTGGTAAATTAGCTGATTGTATATCTAAGGAATTTGAAAAAAGGGAGTTATTTATAGTAGAGGGTGATAGTGCAGGAGGGTCTGCTAAAGCAGGTAGAGATAGAAATACCCAAGCAGTTTTACCACTAAAAGGTAAAATTATAAATGTAGAAAAATCTAATATTGATAAAATATTACAAAATAATGAAATAAGAAGCATAATAGCAGCTTTGGGTTGTGGTATTGACTATGAAGATAAAACCTTAGATATCTCAAAGTTAAGATATTCTAAAATCATAATAGCTACAGATGCTGATATTGATGGATATCATATCAGAACTTTATTATTGGCTTTCTTTTTTAAATATATGAAACAATTAATATATAAGGGTCATATATACTTAGCTCAACCACCATTATATAGAATAATAATTAATAACGAATCTTTCTATGTGTATAATGATAAAGAATTATCAAAAATTATAAAGAATTTTAAAGAAAATAGTTATAGAATCCAAAGATTTAAAGGATTAGGAGAAATGAACCCTAATCAATTATGGGAAACAGTTATGAACCCTAAAACAAGGATACTAAAAAAAGTTTCTCTATCAGATGCTGAAAAAGCACACAATATTATAAATATATTAATGGGAGTAGAAGTTGAAAATAGAAAAAAAATTATTTTAGAAAATGCAAATCAATTTTCTATAGAAGAACTTGATCTATAGTTTATTTTTAATTTATAATGATAAGTAAAGTAGTAAACAAAGTAAGTAGTGAATTTTATAGTGATAAATTTTATAGTTTATTACAAGAAATCAAAGAAGTTTTTCAAGCAGATGAAGTTTATATTTTAGAGTTTGATGATTTTAGTGTTACTTGTATTATTCATCTTGGGTTAGATTCTAATTGTATTAATTATCATAAGTATATTTCTGATAGTATAGAGCGTGTAGCTTTTGAAGAAAATATTCCAATAGTAATTTGGGATTCAACAAAGGATCCAAGAATTTTAACTACTCCTTTTTCTGTAGAATACTACACATTATTAGCTATGCCTATCTCTTTTAAAGACAAAGTATTTGGAACCATTACTATAAAAAGAAAAAAAGAAATAACTAATTTAGATATTAACTTACTAAAGAAGTATATAGATAAGTTAGTAATATTATTAACTGAATTTGATGATAAAAATTACAAAAAAACTATCAATAATATAGTTTCCCAATTTTTTGTAAATTTTAAAGAATATACTAAATATGATATAAATGATTTTATAGAATCCATAAAGGATTTATTTAGTAAAAACGACTATGATTTAATGGATTTAAGTGTTTTAACCGAAAATGGTAAAAATTATGGGAATTTACCATGTTATATAGATAATTGGTCTAATTTGTCAAAAGTTTGTCCAGCTTTTTATAAAGATTCTCCTTATAGTAGTAATTTGTGTAAATATTCTAAAATAAAAAACTATTATTGTAAATTAATAAAACTAAAAAAAAGTAATATTTTATTTTCATTTGTCGATTCTAGTGATCAGTATATTAATACTTCTTTTTTATTAGAAAGATTCTTAGAAATCTATGAGATTTATAAAAATCAATTTTATTTAGTAATATATTCTAAATTTTTTGAAATAATAAATAATTTATTAAATAAAGATTATATTGGATTAGATAACATATTTAATAATTTTGCTTCTTTGTTTTTTGAATTATTTAATAATTCTGCAGTTATTTTTAGAAATATCGATTTTAATAAAAATGAAATTTTATCTGAATATGTTATTATAAATCCTAATTTTTCAGTTTATAATAATTTAATCCATAATTTCCAAAATATTTCTAAAGATTACTTTTATAATAAATTAGTTAAAATAGATAAAAATTGGATTAACAATTTTTCTAATACTTTTTCACTTATTTTTAAAAGCAAAGATTCATTTTATTTAATAGATATTATTTTTATAAATAGGAATACAAAAATATTATATAATGAACTATTTAGATTAAAACATGTTTTATCTGTTATTATATTTATTGTAGATTATGTTAATTCTATTTATAGTGAAATTAATAATCTAAAAATGGAAATAAGAAATTTATATTTAAATAAGAAAAAATTAGAAGATAATTTAAAAATTTATGAAAACAAAGTAATAGATTTAGAATTAAAAATAAATTTTCAGCAATTTAAGGAAGAGATTTTAAAAGATATAGATGAATGTAATAATTATAATGAATTAGAGCAAAAACTAGTTAAAATCCTAAATGAATTAGACAATATAACAGATTTTAAGATAAATTCTGCTTTGATTATAATTTGGAATAAAGTACTCCAAAAACTTGATAAATTAATTACTTTTAATATTTCAGAACATTCTAAAAATCAAATATTGGAAATAATTGATAAAATTTCTGATAGTGATAATTTTATAAAATATTTTGAAGTTTTTAGTGAGTTTAAATTAATTAAATCTTCTTCTAGTGAATATTTTTTTATAAAAGATCTTATAAGAGGTAGAGTTAATACCATTATTAATATACCCATTTATTTCAATAATGAAGTTTTAGGAACAATTTTAATAAATTCTATTAATAAAATAGATGAACTTAATAGCAATGAAATAAATATACTAAAGATATTATCTAATGAAATAGCTAAACTTATTTATAGATTAAAAAATGAGAAATCCTTAATTAAATTTAGAACAATTCAAGGAGTTGTAATTGAACTATTTAAATATATTTCTAAATTTGAAAAAAAATTAAATATATTTGAAGATATATTTTCTTTTTTTGATTTAATCTTTAAGAATACTGGCTTTAGATATAGTTTTATTTATTATAGCTATAGTAGAAATAATTCTAATGTATATTTTAATATAAATGAAAAATTGTCAGAAAACTTTGATAATATTAAAATTCCAACTACATTTTCATTATCTTTTAGAGATTTAGAAAAATTAGTTGATAAAAATAATATAATAGTTCAGAGGAAAGATATTAATAAGTTATCCGATGATTCATTATATTTATTTATAAAAAAAATATTTTATGATAATCCTGACATTCAAAATGTCCTTATTTTACCTATAGGTAGCTATGATCTTTTTAATACTCATTATGAATATAAATATGTTTTTATTGTATCATTATCAAAAGATATAACTATTGTAGATACAGATGTTTTACATTTCGTTTATAGGATCCCATCTATAATTTATAATAACACTTTTTTAAGATATATAAATTTAAGAGATAAAGAGATACTTGAGGAAATGTTTGAGATAATGAAGGAAGGAATTATTGCTTTTGATTTAGAACGTAACGTAATTCTTATTAACAAAAGTGCTATTGAAATTTTAGGGACTAATTTAGATGATTACACTCAAGTTACCTATAAATATAAAATCGATGATTTAATAATAGATAGAAATTCTAATTTATATTCTGATATTAATCAAGTAGATAAATTGCTTGATACTTACTTTAGTAATACAAATGAAAATAGAGTAATCAATAAAGAAACACTTTATGAATTAGGTAATGTTTCAAAATATATTGAATATTTTATTTCCTATATAACCATTAATGATGATATTATTGGTTATCTTTTAGTTATTAGGGATATAACTGATAAGAAAGAAATAGAAAAAGAAAAAGATGATTTTATTGCTTCAATTTCTCATGATATTAAAACTCCATTAACTACGATGAAAGGTTACATTACAGCTTTGCTTAGGTATTCTGATAAAATTACTGATGATCAAAGAGATTCTTATTTAAGAGTTATTAACTCTGAAATAGATAGAATCAATAGAATGCTTAATAACTTGATGGACTTAAGGAGATTAGAAGGTAATGTTCTTAAAGTTAATTTATCTAAATTTGATTTAATTAAAGTTATAAAAAAAGTTGTCAATATATTTGAGTTAAGCTATGTTAGATATACTTTTGAGCTAATTTCTGATGAAGAGAGTATTTTAGTTAATGCAGATAAAGATAAAATTGAGCAAGTTTTACATAATCTATTATCTAATGCTGTTAAATATTCACCAACAGGTGGCAAAATTAACATTACTGTTAAAAAAACTAAAAAAGAAGTTATTGTTGGAATATCTGACCAAGGTATGGGAATTCCTAAAGATGAGATAAATAAAATATTTGATAAATACTATAGAACCACAGAAGCTACTAAACAAAAGAAAATCTCTGGTAAAGGTCTAGGACTTTATATTACTAAAAAATTAATAGAATTACATAATGGTAAAATTTGGGTTGAAAGTGAATTAAATAAAGGATCTACTTTCTATTTCTCTTTAAAAATCTAATCAATTATGATTATATCATTAGCGCAATTAAATTTTTCTAATGCTAATATTGAACATAATTTTAACACTATTATTAAGCATTTAGATAATTTTTATGATTCTAATATAGTAATATTTCCTGAACTATTTTTAACTGGTTATTTACCTAATGATCTTTTATTAACTAGTGAATATAAAGATATCGTAAATTCCAAAATAAATAAACTAAAAGATATTATAAATAAAAAGAAACTAATTAACAAAATATTTATTCTTGGAGCACCACTTTATAAATATAATAAAATCTATAACTCCGCTTTTATTTTTTTTAATAATAAAATTTATAATTACAATAAAATTTTTTTACCTAATCATGGGGTATTTGATGAAAAAAGATATTTTGAACAAGGTAATAGTTTTATTATTTTTAAAATTAATTACAATAATAAGGTTTATAATTTTAGTTTATTGATATGTGAAGATATTTGGGCTGATTTTTCTCCAATTTACTACTTAAAATATAATTACAATATTTCTGTATTTATTATTATAAACGCTTCTCCTTTTGAAATCAATAAACAAAATAAAAGACTTGATTTATTAACCAATAAAGCTAAAGAAGTTAATTCTTTTTTTATCTATGTTAATAATGTTGGTTTATTTGATGATGTTCTTTTTGATGGTAACTCTTTTATTGTTGATAATACTGGAAAAGTTATTTATAATTTAGAAAATTTTAAAGAACAAATCTATCATTTCAATTTATCAAATTATTTATTAGATTCAAATAATTCTTCAAAAAAAATTACTAAATCCAATTTAAAAAAAATATTTAAAAATAAAATAAATAAGTATTTTAATTTTTATAAAAATTTTAAAGTTAATTTTATAAATTATAATATTCCTTTTAAAGAAGCTAATATTTTATTAAAACAAGAAAAAGTGCAAGATAATAATAACTTAGAAGATAAAGATAAAGATAAAGATAAAGGTAAAGATAAATTAATTTATGAAGCTTTAATTTTTGGTATAAAGGAGTATTTTAAGAGGAGTGGTTTTAAAAGTGCAGTTATTGGGCTTAGTGGTGGAATAGATTCTGCAGTTTGCTTAGTTTTATTAAAATATTCTATTAATAATGTTATTCCAATTATTATGCCCACCAAATTTAACAAACAATCTTCTATTGAAGATGCTATCAAACTTTGTAAAAATTTAAATTTAAATTATTTTATAGTTAATATAAATGATTTTTATTTTAGTTTTAGAGATTATTTAAAAAATATTTTTAATTTTAAGGATAATTTTGATATATCAGATGAAAATTTACAAGCAAGAATTAGAGCAATTATTTTAATGTATTATGCAAATAAAACTAATTCTTTAGTAATTGCTACTTCTAATAAGAGTGAAGTTAGTGTAGGTTATTTTACTTTATATGGTGATTCTATTGGTGCTATTGCTCCTTTAAAAGATTTATATAAATTCCAAGTTTATTCTTTAGCTAACTATATTAATAAAATTCATAATAATGTTATACCTAAGGAAATCATCATTAAAATTCCTTCTGCTGAGTTAAGGGATAACCAAAAAGATGAAGACGATATACCAAATTATTCTTTACTTGATAAAGTTTTATATTATCATTTAGAAAAGAAATTCAATTATAGTCAAATAAAAAAAGAATTAGAAAAAATTAATTTTAACTTAGATTATAAACTATTTTTAGATATTATAAAAAGGATTTATATAAATGAATATAAGAGATATCAAACTCCTTTAGGATTTAAAATTTCAGATCTTTCTTTTACAAAAGAAAGAAGAATTCCCATTCTTAATAATTTTTATAATGATATAAACCTAAACTCTATATGCTAAAATGTATTTTAATCAATAATTAATTAATAAACAGTTTTACTAAATTTAAAGTTTTAAATCCTTTATAAAAAAAATAATTTATCAAATCATTTAAATTAGTATCTAATTGTAATTCTAAAAATCATATAGGTAATTTTATATAATAAAAACTTTTAATT
>JBMFOW010000042.1:0-12269 GCA_049969455.1 bacterium
GGGGGTGCTAAACCCCCTAAGGGGCAAAACCCCTTAAGCAATAAAGTTAAGTTAAAAAATAATAAAAATTTGTTCAATTCATAATTAATATTCTTTAATAAAAAATTTCTAGATAATTTCTTTTGAAGCTCAATTTCTGAAATAATCAATATATATAAAAAAGAAGAAAGAACTTTTAAATAGTCCTTCATAAATATTAATAGTTATTTAAATTTTAAATGCTATTTTAAAATTTATTACAAAGTGATACTTAAAATAATAAACCTGTTTAAATAATAAGCTTCTTTAAGCTCTTTTAAACTACGAGATTTAAAATATTAGAAGTAATATTATGTTGAGTTTTATCTTGGATATAAAGGGTAGCGCATTTTTTAGCTAAATTTCTTATATCAGCTAATTTATTATTTCTTTCAATAGGTCCAATAGCAGATCTAGAATCTAATAAATTAAAAACATGTGATAATTTTAAAACATAATCATAAGCTGGATAATATAAATTAGAATCAAGTAAGCACTTTGCTTCATTGTAATATAACTCATATAATTTCTTAAGATTTTCTACATTGGCTTTCTCAAAATTATAATAGCAAAATTGTATTTCAGAATCTTTATAAATATCGGAATAAGTTAAACTTTGATTCCATTTAATATCCCAAACTGAGTTTTTATCTTGTAAAAACATAGCGATTCTTTCAAGGCCATAAGTAATCTCAACAGGTACTTTTTCTAATTCTATACCTCCCATAGTTTGAAAATAAGTGAATTGAGTAATTTCGGTAGCATCAAGCCAAACTTCCCAACCAACTCCATAAGCCCCTAAAGAAGGAGATTCCCAGTTATCCTCCATTAATCTAAAATCATGTTTTGTCATATCTATTCCCAAATATTCTAAACTCTTAATATACACATCAATAACATTAGAAGGAGCAGGCTTAAGAATAACTTGATACTGAAAATAATGCTGTAATCTATTAGGATTTTTAGAATACCTACCATCAGCAGGCCTAATAGAAGGCTCAAAATAAGCTACAAACCAATCATCATTATCTAAAGATCTAAAAAAAGTTAAAGGATTCATAGTACCGGCACCAACTTCAGTATGATACGGACTACCAATAACACAACCAAAATTAGACCAATACTCGCTTAATTTTAATATAATCTCTTGAAAATATAACATATACCCAAAGCCCCCAAACCTATTTTAATATTTTTAATTATATACTAAAAGGTAATTTAAAAACTACAGGTAAATTATCCTCTTTTCTACCTTCTTTTATTTTTATCTTAAAAACTTGAAAACTAATATTTTTAAATTTTTTATTAGGAATATAAAAAACTAAATCCAATTTTAAGCTTTCATAAGGCTTTAAAACATATTCATCTTTATAATTAAAATTAAGATTTTCTTTTTGAAGTAAATAATTACTAATAGCAAAATCTTCTATAGTAATCTTTTTATTAATAGTATCTTTTCTTATACTTTCAAAAGGATTAGCTAAAGGCCTATAAAAATTATTATCATTATCCACAACTAAAAAATTATCTAAATTAAAACTCAATTCTTGATCTCTATAATTTTCAATAACTACTTTAAAAAGATAATATCCATTCCTAACTAAAGAATCAATAGTAATCATATTAACATCAACAACAACATTTAATAATTTAAGAGCTTTACTATTAAAAGCACTAAACAATCTATTAAAATTATCTTTTGCTTGCTTATTATTAGGATCTAAAGTCATAGCTAAATTAAAATAACCCAACGCATCAGGATAATACTTTAAATTTTCATAAATTTTTCCTAATTCATTATAATAATAAGCTTTAGTTTTATTATCTTTAGCATTTTCAAGTTTTAACATAATATTTTTTATTTGTTGATTTTTCTTAGGATCAACCACAACTTTAAAATAATTTTCAAATGTATCATCATTAATCAATTTACCTTTAACAACAACATTATTAATCCCATTATTCAAAGGCTTGGTTGCATTAATAATTAAATACAAAACAGGAGAACTAAAATCATATCTAATATAATTAGTAAAATCAATATTATTAATAACTACTCTAATACTGTTTTTATCAACAATAGGACTAACATCTATCGGAAATTTTATAATAATCTCTGGATGCCTAGTTATAACAGCACCTACAGGATTAATTAACTCTAATTTTAACTCAATAGAATATACTTTAACCTTTATTAAAAATATCAAAAAAAAAGAAAATAAAAATTTATAAATAAATCTATTAATTTTCATTATTATCACCTAAATTTCTAAGAGTATTTCTAAGATTCCATAACCTTTCTAAAGAATACTTATCCCTAATATCTGGTAAAAATAAATGTATCCATATATAATAAAGATCAACAATAACCCAACCACTTTCATAAGTACCATCATGCTTTATTTTAATACTTTCTAATAATTTTCTTAAACTTTGATTTTTAAGTTCAATTAAAAAATCATTATCAAAGTATTTAGAAATAGCTTGTAAAGTTATTTTATTATCAACAGTAGCTATAATAAAATAATCAGTTATATAATCCGTTGTATTAATAACGGTTATATTAAAGCAATTTTTATTTTGTAAAACTTTTATAATATAATCAATTAATTCCTTTACTTTTTCATTATTTGAAGAATAATTAATATCTGTTACATTATTATTAATTTTATTTATATTCGATTTTTCATCTAATTCTTTTGTTTTTAAAGTATTCTTTTTAGATTTCTTAATATTAGATTTAGTTTTATTAGTATGGTTAATTTTGTTAATATTAAGAATATCAGATTTTTGTTTTTGATTTTTATTTTTTCTTGCAGTTTTTTTAGGCAATATTTTTCACCTCTTTTTAAATTCTTATTTTTTTAATATTTTATTTTAATATTATTTTAAATAAACTTTAATATCATCACCTAATATTAGTATTTCATCAGATTTTTTAATAGCGTCAAACAATAAATTCCTACTTTGCTCATAAAGATTTTTATTAACTAAATAAATATCACTTTCAATATTATAATATCTATTATAAATAAATTCATCAACATTAAATACCTTACAAACAGGAATAAAATAATATAACTTAGAATCTTTAGATTTATCTTTAGTAATAACAATAGTTTGATTATAATAATCATCAGAATATCCAGAATCTATTACATAAAATTTTTTATCAATAGCATAATAATCATAAAGTTTATTTATAATAGAATTATCTAAATCAGTACCATTAAAAATAGAAATAACGGGATAACCTTTATAAAAAGCTTCAATAACTTTTTTATAATCCCCAACTAATTCTACATAACTTATACCCTCTATTTCAACAGTATTAACAAGTAAACTATAAGTCTTCATTTTTACAGAATTGTTTTTAAAATAATCTACTAAATTTATAATATTTTCTTTAGTTAAATCTGTTTGAATATAAGGTAAAACTCTATTAATAATAACAGGTAAATTAGAAATATTAACTTTATCTTTAAGTTGAGATAAAATTTCTTTAATAGCTTGTTGTTGCCTTCTAATTCTACCTAAATCTCCTTCTTCATCCATCCTAAACCTCATATACCCAATAACTTGATCCCCATTTAACAATTGATAACCCTTTTTTAAATCTATATGTAAATTTCCCCAATTATCATTATAATACATATCTTTTTCAACATAAATATAAACTCCTGAAATAGCATCAACTAATTCTTTAATAGCTCTTTGTTTTATTAAAATAATATAATCTATATGAATATTAAATAAATTAGAAATAATTTTTTTAGTTAGCTTAGGACCTTCAATAGCATTAGCTGCATTAATTTTATCATAATAATTATAAGGCTCATCATAATAAACCCTTAAATCCCGAGGAATAGATACCATCCTTAATTCATTATCATATATATCTAAAGTAGCTAAAATAATAGTATCTGTTCTAGATTTTTCACTAATAGGCTTATGATCATTAGTCCAATTATAATCAGTACCTAAAATCAAAAATACCAATTTCTTTGAATTAAAAACCTTAGTATAATCCTTCTTTTTATCTTCTTTATTATTATCAAAAAAAATAGAAAAAATATTTTTATTATTATTAGGACTTTTATTATCTTTTTTATTAATAAAAATCCCTAAAAAATAACCAGCTAAGAATAATATTATGAATAATAAAAAAATAGCTAAATTATTTTTATTAAAAAAACTCCAATTCATATTAAAAATCCCTTAAAATCTCAATTAATTTATTCAATTTTAAAAACAAAATCAAAAAATAATTTAAACAATATTACCAAAGAATCAACATCAACCCATTCATAATTAGAGTGCAAGCCTTGACCTATTGGATAAATAGTAATAACAGGGATATTTTTAGCAGCAAAAAATCTACCATCAGTAGCCCCATGCTCAACAGAAAATCTAGGTTCCCCTATAACACGCTTATATGAATCCATAAATTTTTGCAAATATTTATTAGTTAAATCAATACTTACAGGTTGTCCAGTAGATAAAACTTCCAATTCTAAAGCATTTTTTCTAACTAAATAATCAACGAGATTATAAATATTATCTAAAGTATATTTTTCAGTAAATCTAATATCTATATCAGCATAAGCATAATCAGGTACAACATTAACCTTAACTCCCCCCTCTATTTTTCCTAAATTTATTGTATTATGCCAATGAACATTATCATTTTCTTCCTGTTCTAAAACAATATTTTTTAATTCATCATAAAATTTTAATAATTTATCAATAGCGTTAATCCCGAGCCAAGTAGTACTTCCATGAGCAGATTTTCCATAAGATTTAACCCTAAAATGAAAAGCACCTTTACCCTTAGTAATTATATTAAAATCTTCACCACCATCAGGAATAACAGCAACATCTGCTTTTATATCCATATTTTCAGTAATATACTTAACCCCATTTAAACTACCAACTTCTTCATCAGTAGTAGCAATCAAACCAATAGGAAGAGATTTATTAATATTCTTAAATAAATATAAAACAACAGAAGCGGGACCTTTCATATCTAAAGCTCCTCTTCCTACTAATCTATTACCATCTAAATAAGGATTAAATTGAGATTCCTCAGCATCAACTACATCTAAATGCACTACAAAATAAACCTTAACTTCATCAGACAACTTCGCTATTAAATTATACTTATCATTTACTTTAAATTTATTAATAGTTATTAATTTATTGCTTTTTAAATAATTTTCAGTAAAATCAATAATATTTTTTAATTCTTGTTCATTAGATGCAACAGTTTTAAATTTAATTAAATCAGAAGCTAACTCAATTATCTCATTCTTTATTTTATTATCATCTAATAAATTCATTTCATTTAATAAATCCTGATTCATAATTAATCCTCCATAAATAATATTTTTTTATTAATTTTTTTTATTAATTATATTTTTATCCTTCTTCTACAATAGGAAAATCTACTTTCCAAATTTCAAAAATTTTTTCTTCTAAATTATTTATTTGTTCCAAATTAGATATAAAAATCTCTTCATTAAAATCATTCAAAAAAATAACATTATCTAATACTTTATCAAATGCTAATAAATAAATATTTAATTTAATATTAACTATTGTGATTTTATCTTTAGGAATATTTTTTTGATTTGTTTGTTCTAAAATATAATTTTTTAAATAAGAATCTAATAAATCATAGAATCTTTGTAAGAAACCTTTAACTTTATCAAAAGGAGTTTCTCTTAAACCAATAATTATTAAAGATTTATATCTATCTAAAATATCCAATTTTCTTTTATTTTTTTCAAAAAATACTCTTAAATTAAATAAAACGGTATTAAAATAATTAACTTCTTGATTTTTATTATCAAAAACTAATTTAAAAACAACAATACTAAAAGGAGTAGAATATCTTTTAAGTCTGTTATATTCTTCTAAAAATTCTTCAATTTTTTCCATTAATTTCCCCCCTCATAAAAAGCTTATTTAAATAAACTTTTTATTTAAAATTTGATTCAAATTTGATCCAAAATTGGTATTCATTACCTCTTATTTTAATTTACTATCTATTTCTTTTTTATTAAAGAAACCTATAATTTTTAGTATTAATTTAAATTTACTTTTATTACCATTTAATATATTTGCTAATTTTTTGCAATTGTGTACTTTAATATTAGCTTGATTGAAAATTTTATTCAACAGTAACACTTTTAGCGAGATTTCTAGGTTGATCAACATCCAAACCTTTTAAATCTGCCACGAAATATGCGAATAACTGTAAAGCAATATTAAAAACAATAGGTTGTAAAAACTTATTAACATAAGGTAAAATAATTACATCATCAACATAATCCTTAACTATTTCAAAAGATTTAGTATCAACTACTGCTATTATTTTTCCTTTTCTAGCTTTTACTTCCTGAATATTAGATAAATTTTTATATATTAATTCATTATAAGGAGCTAAATACATAGTAGGCATTTTAGAGTCAATAAGAGCAATAGGCCCATGTTTCATTTCTCCAGAAGGATAAGCTTCAGCATGAATATAAGAAATCTCTTTTAATTTCAATGCACCTTCTAAAGCAATAGGATACATAAAATTCCTACCTAAATACAAGAAATGTTCATAATCTTTATATTTAGCAGCTAAATCCTGTATATCAATATATTCTTCTAAAAATTTATCAATAATTATATGAATTTCACTTAAATCTTTAACAAGATTATTTAATAATTCTTTATTTTTATTCTTAATAGAAAATATATAAAGATTAAGTAATAAGATAGCAATAGCTTGAGCAGTAAAAGTTTTAGTAGCAGCTACTCCTATTTCTATACCTGCACGAGTATCAAAAGAAATAAACTCTCTGTATAAACTACTACCTATAACATTAGGAATTCCAATAATATTAGCACCTATATTTTTTAATTCCCTAGCAACAAACAAAGTATCAGCAGTTTCTCCAGATTGACTTATAACAACATACAAAACCTTATCTAAATTTGTATTCTTACTTATATACCTATATTCAGAAGCATAAAAAGCATCAGCATTTAAATCTGTTAATTCCCAAGTATAATACTTTCCTAATAAACCTGCATGATAACTAGTACCACAAGCTAAATAAAATACATTATCAACTTTATCTATAACTTTATCAAATAAATTTTTAACTTTATCATCTAAAGTAATTGAATAATTATCTAGATTAATACGTCCTAAAATAGTATCTTTGATAACTTTGGGTTGTTCCATAATTTCTTTTAACATAAAATGTTTATATCCGGATTTTTCAGCAATACTAATATCCCAAGATATAAATTCTATATTTCTTTTAATCTCTTTATTTAATAAAAAATTCCAAATTTTGTATTCATTATTTTTATTAACAAAAAATATATCACCATTTTCTAAGACTATAATTTTCTTAGTAAATTTGATAATAGAGGGTATATCAGAAGATATTATATAATTATTATCATTAAAAATACCAACGATTAAAGGACTTTCATACCTAACAGCAACTAATTCATTTAATTCACTATGAATAGCAACAAAAGCAAATGCTCCCTTCAATTTTTTAACTAAACTCAATGTAGCTTCAAATAAATTATTACTTTCTTTTAAGATTTTTTCATATAAATGAGAAATCACTTCACTATCAGTATCAGAAATAAAAACATGTTTATTATTAATTAACTCTTCCTTTAATTCTTTATAGTTTTCAATAATACCATTATGAACAACAGCAATTTTTTTGTTACAATCTAAATGAGGATGAGCATTAATATCATTAGGGACTCCATGAGTAGCCCACCTAGTATGCGCTATAATTAAATCACTACTAATATCCTCATAATTACCATTAAAATTACTTAATAATTTATCAATTTTACCTTCATTTTTCTGAACAATTAGATTATTATTATAATTAAAAGCAATACCAGCAGAATCATAACCCCTATATTCTAATAATTTTAAACTATTTATTATATTTATTACCTTTATATTATTACCTTTATAACCAACAACTCCACACATTATTTACTCATTTTTTTTAAATTTCTTTCTAAAGTATTTAAATTAGTAACCTTTAATTTTAAATCAGATTTATAATAAAAAGGTTTTATTGTTTTTAAAGAATTAGTATAAATCTCAATTATATTAGAAAGAATTTCAGAGTCATCAGATATATAAGGAACATTAAAAATTTTAATAGTATATATATCCTTTTTATAAGATTGCTTATAATAATCTAAAATAAATAAAAATCCTTTTTTAAACATATTTTGCTGAACATCTATTATATCCTTTACATATTTACTATCAACATAATTAGAAAGATAATTAGCTAAATTGTTAATATCATCCTTATTCAAATAATCCCTAATTTTATCAGTTAATTGAAATGAATCTTCAATAGGTTTTATACAAGGATAAATTTTATTAATATAGAGCATATAATTACCATCAGCTAATTGAATAATATTAAAAGAATATCCATATTTTTTTAACTCAGGACCCAATTTTTTAGCTAAAAAATCGTAATCCTTTTCAAAAATAGATAAAACCAATTTAGATTTATCTTCCTTAACTATAATTCCATTTTTTTCAATATTATAACTTAAAGCTAAATATTTCCCAATTTTATGATTAGAATATGATTTTAATAATTGAGAATATTTTGAATTTAAATTATCAGCTAATTTTTTATTATCTGTATAAAAATAAAAATCATAGAAATTGACAGGTAAAAATGAAGAGATAAAATAAATAAAAAGAGATAGAATAAATATTATAAAACTTCCTATAGCTCCATTTTTATACATTTAAACTTAACCTCTTTTTATAAATTATTTTTATAATTTATTATTTATAATTAAAATTTTTTAAAATTTAATAAAAAAATAAATTAATTCAATATTAAACTTCAGGGACAAAAGGTATCAAAGCCATTATTCTAGCACGTTTTACAGCAGTAGCTACTTTCCTTTGATGTCTTGAACAATTACCCGTTACCCTCTTAGGTTGTATCTTATATTTATCATTTATAAAATTTTTTAACAAATCTAAATTCTTATAATCTATATAATCGATATTATTATTACATAATAAACACTTTTTTCTTTTTGGCATAACAACCACCTTTATTTTCTTATTTATTTAATTAATATAATATTCTTTAAATCCAAAAGAAATTCCTTTTTAATAAATTAATAAAAATTAATAATCTTTTTTTTATTTTTACATTTTCTTAGGTAAAGTTATATTTAAAAATGAAGCCCACAATTCCAATAATGCTTTAAAAAATAATACCAAAACTAATCTTATATTTTGTTTATCTTTTCCCAATTCATTTTCACATAAAATCTTATTAGCATTATAAAACTGATGAAAAGATTTAGCAAAATTATAAGCCCATAAAACCAAATAATAAGGATCACTTAAAGCTGAATAAATATGATCCCTTAATTCTACTCCCTGCAAAAATATTTTTAACTCTTCATCATCAATTACTTCATTATTTAATAAATTCATAAAATTATTTAATTCTTTAATTATATCTATTTCATCAGTATTATAAAAATTTCTTAAAATCCCATTTATTCGAGCATATACATATTGAATATAATAAAGAGGATTCTCTAAAGTTAATTTATTCATTAATTCTAAATCCAATTCTAAAGGAGAATCTTTTAATCTAGACAAAAAGAAAAATCTTAAAATATCAGGATTAACATTATCCATTAATTCATCTAGTAATACCAAAATCCCTTTTCTTTTAGACATCTTTAAAGCTTTATCTTTCATAACCACATTAACAATTTGCAAAACTATTATTTCATGATTATTAGGATCATAACCTAAAGCAGAAGTAGCAGATTTTAAACGATTAACATATCCATGATGATCTGGACCCAATATCGTTATTAATTTATTAAATTTTCTATTAAATTTATTCCTTATATATTCAATATCATAAGCAAAATAAGTATATTCAACTTTACCTACCGATTTCCTTAAAACCCTATCTTTATCATCACCAAATAAAGTAGATTTAAATAAAATAGCATCATCTTGATTATAAACTAAACCTTTTTCTTTTAAAAAATTTATTAAATTTAATAAATCTTCTTGTTTAATATTATTTTGTTTAAAAAAATTATCAAAAACTACTCCAAATCTTTTTAAAGTACTAATATGAGAATTAACAAAATAATCTATAGTTTCCTTATAAATTAATTCTCTATTATTTAAAAACTCAAAAATATTATCCTTATTAATTCCAAATTTATTAACCAAATAAATAGCAAAATCTCTTAAATACTCTCCTTTATATCCATCCTCAGGAATATTAAAATCCAAATTACTAACTTCTCTTATTCTTTGTATAACACTATCAATTAATTTCTCAATTTGCTCTCCAACATCATTTACATAATACTCCTTAAAAACATAATTTCCAAAATATTTTAAAACATTAGATAAAACCAACCCAAAAGAAGCAGCTCTACCATTAACAGCATTCAAAGGCCCCGTAGGATTAGCACTTACAAACTCAATTAATATCCTTTCATTATTTACTTTATAACTATTCCATAAATTATTAACAATGAAATCATTTAAAACAAATTTAAAAACATCTTTTGAAAATTTTATATTTAAAAATCCATTAATTACCTCTACTTTATCAATAAAAGAACAAAATGAAACTTTACTAATAAATCTATTAATAAAATCTTGATTTACATTACTTTTTTTTAAAATTAATAAAACATTACTTCCATAATGAAAATCATTAACAGGACTTCTATCTATACTAAATTTAATTTCAGTTTTAAAATCTAAAGTTTGTAAAACTTCTAAAAACAAAGCTTGTAAATATTTTTTTAAGGAAAAAAAACCTTCATTCATATGAATTATGTATTAAATTGTTCCCACATAAATAATTCTTCAGGTAAAACTGGGATATCCTGTTCATTTTCTAAAGCCCAGATAACCTGATCTAGCCATTTAATATAATCCAAAACTTTTAAATTACCTTCACTAAGTGAATCAATTAATATCTTACAATATTGCTGCTCCAATTCAATAGGTAATTGTCCTGAATATGCAGCTCTATCTTTTAAATATCTACTTGCAACCTGATCAGCCAATAACTCAAAATTTATTTTCATTAAATTAAAAAAATTAGCATGGGACATTATAGGATTTAATTTATCAAAAGGCTCCTTTAACTGCTGAATAAGTAATACAAAATTATCCGTTGAATAATTTTTTTCCATTTTACTTAGTTATTAATAATAAAAGGTATTTAGTTATACTATCATTAAGTTCAGCAATAGCATCAGTTATGGGTATAGATTTAGGACAAAATTGGATACATAATTGAGCATTTCCACAGTTAGCTATACCTTCTTTTGAAATTAAGTAATTTAATCTATATTTTTCAAAATTTTTTCCAGTAGGATGTAGATTAAATAGATATGCTTGTGCTAAAGCATAAGGTCCTACAAAATTAGTTATATCATTATATTGAGGGCAAGCTTCTAAGCAAGCACCGCATGTCATCCATCTAGATAAAGCATATCTTATTTGTTGTATCTCTTGAGAATAATTAGGGCCTGGCCCTTTATCATAAGTACCATCTATATCTATCCATGCTCTTATTTTTTTCAATCCTTCAAACATCTTTGACCTATCTACTATTAAATCTCTTATAACTTTAAATTTAGATAAAGGCTCTATGACAATAGGTTGTTCTAAATTTTCAACTAATGTAGAGCAAGCTTGTCTCGGTTTTCCATTAATAACCATTGTACAACTACCACAAACCTCTTCTAAACAACAGCTTCAAAAGAAACAGGTTTTACTTCATTACCCTCTATATCTACTGGGTTTTCTCTTATATACATTAATATCATTATAACGTTCATATGATCTTTATAGGGTATCAAAAATTCTTGATAATATGGCTCAGAATCTGGATTATCTTGCCTTTTAATTCTTACATGTACTTTTTCTAATTTCTTTAATTCTCTCTTTTCTCCATCAAATTTAAATATCTTTTTAGTTAAAGATTCTATATTTATAATACTCATAAAACTAATTTCTCTTTGGCCCCTTTATTTTATATTTCTATTATTTTTTTCAAATATCCTACTATTAATAATAAAAATATTTTTCTTAATAAAAATCCATATCATCATATTTATTATTTTTTTTTGATTTAAATGTTTTCTTTTGGGTTTAAACGTTTCTTTTG
>JBMFOW010000043.1:0-11771 GCA_049969455.1 bacterium
TTCTAATACAAGAGATTTTAATAAAATTAATTTTTATGGTGTTTTAGAATTTGAAGTTAAAAGCTACAAAATATTAGTAGCAAGTGTTCAATTATTAAGAGAAAGGATAAGCAAAAATAATAGAACTAAGATAATATTCAATGGCTCAGTTATCAAATTAACTAATAATTTTAATACTCAATATTTTCAAACTAAAAAACCAATTCTAAAATTTGATATTAATAAAAAAATAACTGAAAAATATTTATCTGAAATTTTAGCCACTTCTTTTGAGAATATATTTAATATAACAAAAATAGAATATAAATCTAATAGTGAATTAAAAATAAATGAAAACTTAAATAATTTATTAGATTCATTAGAAAGGATAAGAAAAAAACATTATTTTAACCATCTTTCTTTATGGTTGTCTTTATTTACATTAAGCTTCACTATGATATTAATAATGTTCTCATTTATATATTTTCAAAATAAAAAATATTTAGAATCAAAATAGAGATATTCCCATAAAATATTTAAATTACTATTAAAAAAATATGTCAAAAATTTAAGAAAGTAAATTAGAAGAATTAAGAAAATCCTCAATCAAAGTATTTAAATATACTTTTATATTTTTTTTAATTTTATATATAATAATTTTTTCATGCTTTGTTTTTTCTGAATTAAAAGAAATTAATTTAAATTACTCATTTTTATGTTTATTAATTTATCTTGAAGATATAAAACAAAATGAAAAGTTATATAAATAAAAAAATATTTTTAAGGTTATAATATAATCATTTAAACTATAAAAAAGAGATAATTATGCTTATAAGAAAAAAAAATTCAATAAAAGGTTCATTAATATTAACTAATACTACATTAAATAAAAATTCAGTTAAAATTATATTTTTTATACTTTTATTATTAGATATTATATTTTTT
Organism: bacterium; assembly: GCA_049969455.1. GTDB lineage: Bacteria > DRYD01 > DRYD01 > DRYD01 > DRYD01 > CAKZQG01. The sequence goes on from JBMFOW010000043.1 coordinate 925, forward strand.
GGCTTGTTACATACTCAATATTATTTTATTTTAATATACGATATTCAAAGGAATTAAAACAAGAAATATATAATTTCCTTAAAAATAAAGAAATAGAAATTAATGGAGTTAAAGTAACTATAATTGGATTTGAGAATGAAGCAAAAGATATAGAATCATATATTATCTCTCGTGTAAAATATTTTGATGAATATTACTCAGGTGGAGCTTTATATTTTAAAATAGAAGACTATATAGTTTTAGTTCAAGATGCAATTTTAATAAAAAACACAAAACGAATAAGAAAAATACATAAAAAAATAGATTAAAAGAAAAACAAGAAACTATAAGAGAAACCATATTTAATAGCTCAGTTATAAAACTGATTAATACCTCATATATAAAATATTTTACAACAGACAAACCAATTTTTAAATTTACATTATATAAAATGGATAAAAATTACTTATTTAAAAATTTAATTATATCTTTAAAAAATATATTTGATACAATAAATATTAAATATAGTCCTAATGATAGTATAAAAATAAATGAAAATTTAAATAATTTATTAGATTCATTAGAAAAAATAAGAAAAAAATATCTTTATGATGAACTTTTACAAACGATGTTAATTTTTTTAATAATTATTATTGTTATTTTGATTATTTATTCAGTTATATACATTATATCAAAATCTTCAGAATAAAATTTTAATTAATATTAAGTGTATTAAAGTTTTCGTGTATATAATTTAAAGAGGTATAGTTTTGATAAAAAAGAATATGGATAATTAAGGGGGTATAAGGGGTAGTAGCTACAGGTATTAAAAATAATTAATACCTGAGGAAAGTCCCGGCTTTAATTAAAAAGGTGCTGGGGAAATCCCAGATAACTTATAAAGGGTTAATGGAAAGTGCCACAGAAACCAGACTACCCTTTAAGGGTAACTACCCTTTAAGGGTACAGGTGAAACCGTGAGGTAAAAGCTCACGATCCCTTATAGCGATATAAGGGATGGTAAACCCCGCCTTAAGCAATATTTAAAAATAGCAAAAAGTGCTAAGTAATTAGCACTTAAGACAAATTGCTACTTTAAAATACAGAACCGGGCTTACCCTCTTATACCCCTTTAAAAAACTATGATTAAATTTAAAAATTCTTATCAATATTTACAACCCTTAGGAATAGTTTTTGGGGATATTGGAACAAGTCCAATATATACACTTAGCACAATTGCTATAATATTAAAACAAAAAGATCCAACACTTATCATGGGTGCTGTTTCCTTAGTTATTTGGTTACTTATATTAGTAGTTTATATACAATATGTTTTAATTTTAATGAATTTAAGTACAAAAGGGGAAGGTGGGCAATTAATTTTAAGAGAATATGTCTTATCATTAGTTAAAAATAATCCATTTTTAAGATTTTTAGTTTCATTTTTAGGTTTATTTGGTTTTGCTGCAGTAGTTAGTGAAGGAATACTAACTCCTGCAATAAGTATATTATCTGCTGTAGAAGGTATTAAATTAATTAATCCCTCATTTAATAATAATATTTTAATAATTTTAATATCAATTTTTATAACTATCTGGTTATTTAGTATTCAAAGGAGGGGTACAGAAAAGGTTTCATCCTTATTTACTCCTATAATGATTATATGGTTTATTTTTTTGTTTATAATAGGTATTATTTATATTTATAAATATCCAGGGATAACAAGTGCAATAAATCCTGTATATATAATAGAGCTTTTAAAGAGGGATCCTATGGATTTCTTATTAATTATATCATTTTCAATGTTATCAATAACTGGAGTAGAGGGTATGTATTCTGATATGGGGCATTTAGGAAAAAAACCTATTGTAATATCCTGGAATTTTGTATTTATTTCTTTGTTAGTAAATTACTTAGGGCAAGGAGCTTTTTTTATTCAAAATTACTCAAAAATAACTGAATATAATTCACTTATATTTTTAATGTCTAAGGATAGTTTTCCTTATTTATATATTCCAGCAGTTATTTTGTCATTATTAGCTACAATAATTGCTTCTCAAGCGATGATAAGTGCTATGTTTTCTATATTTTATCAAACCTCTAATTTAAGCTTATTACCTAGACTAAAGTATATTCATACTTCTTCTAAAATTCAACACCAAATATATATACCTTTTATAAATTATTTATTTTTAGTTTTAGTGATATTTACTATTTTGTTTTTTAAATCTTCAGAGCATATAGCTAATGCATATGGTTTATCAGTAAATATAACAATTGTCATTTCTTGTATAATGGCTATAATAGCTTATATATATTTCAAAAAACCCTTAATTGTTTTAATATTATCCTTAGTTTTATTACCTTTTAATTTAATAATTTTAGTTTCGAATATACATAAATTGAAAGAAGGAGGTTATTTCCCATTCTTTGTAGCAATTATTATATTTTTAATAGTCATTATTTATACTAATGGTAATAAAAAACTTGGTAAAGCTTTAGTTTATGAAAAATTTGATAATTTTATTCAAAATTATGAATCTATTTACTTAAATCAAAACAAGATAAAAGGTACAGCTGTATTTATGTTAAAAGATATAAATATGATATCCCCTTATATTATTAAAACTATTTTTGATTTTAAGATTCTATATGAAAAAACTACATTTTTATCTATAGAAATAACAAATAATCCATATGATTTTGAATATAATTATATTCCAATAAAAGAAGATAAAACCAATAGTTTAGGATTTATTAAAGTCAAAGTAGGATATTTAAAAATATTAGATTTAAATGAGATATTTAAATCTTTAAATTTAGAGCCTACTGTGCTTTTTTATGGTCAAGAAAATATAATAACTAATAAATTATTCATAAAAATTTATTCATTTATAAGAAAAATTTCTCCTACAATTGTAGATTTCTATAATTTTCCATTACCCAAAACCATAGGAATAGTCAGTAATATCTATATATGATAAATAATAAAAAAAATATCAAAATATCTATTTCTTTTATCATTTTTTTTATTATTTTTTTATTTAAAAATATATTTTCTTTAGATATATACAATAAAATTAATATTACCTATAGTTATAATTCATTTTATACAGGTTCAATAGAAAATAAACTATTTTTAGCTAAAAATTTATTTACTTATAATCGAATTTTATTAATAGCTAATACCGTTAATTATTCAGAAGGAGTTTTCATAGATTCTATAAATAATAACTATATTTTATTTTCAAATACTAATAATTTTTCTAATACTTTTTCTTTATTAGTTAATTACTTTGAAGATGATATTTCAAAAATAAATATAATAGATTCCTTTTATTTTCAATCTTTTTATAATTACTTTTTAATAAGTGTTAGTCCATATTATGAAGAAAATAATAAGAATTTTGCGCTTTTAGGGTTAATTAATTATTTTTTAAATACAGATTTATTTTTAGCAACTTTTGATGGACAAGATATTAAAAAAGCTATTATATTTGGTACCAGTAGTTCAGATTATCCATTTTATTTTTCACAATACTTAGATTCAAATTTCAATGGATTTATAATATTAAGTTTAATTGATAAAAATAACTATAGAGATTTTATTGATACTAAATTAAATTTTGATACTAAAAGATATAATTCTGATAGTATCTTAGTTACATTTATAGATAGAAATTTAAAAGTAAGAAAATATTTCGTTTTAAGGTTACCTAATAAAATAGTTGATATTTCAATAATAGGTAAATCAATAGATAATGTACTATTAAAGATAGATTTTATAGATAAAATTTCGGGGTATTATATTAGTTCTGCATTTGTTAATATAAATTTTAATAATGCTACCTTAGCTAATATTAATACTAATATTTTCAATAATTTTTATGTAGATAATTTTTTAATAGATTTTAAAAATCATATTTTAAATTTAAAGAAAGTAAATACAAATGTTATTTTTAATAAAATAGATATAAAGTAGGATATAGATAAAAAAAGCAAAAAAGAAGGAGTTAAAAAATATGGTAGAAAGGATAACTTTAGGAGGCGGTTGTTTTTGGTGCTTAGAAGCTATATTTTCTAATGTTAGTGGGATTATAAAAGTATTACCAGGTTACTCTGGAGGACATCTTAAAAATCCTACTTATGAACAAGTATGTACTGATACTACAGGCCATGCAGAAGTAGTTGATATATTATTTGATAATAGCGTTATATCATTAGAAGATATATTAGAGATTTTTTTCTTTATACATGATCCTACAACTTTAAATAGGCAAGGTAATGACGTAGGAAGCCAATATAGATCTATTATTTTATACCATAATGATAACCAAAAAGAAATAATAACAAATTATATAAAAAGTTTACCTAATAAAGACTTTTATAAAAATTATGAAAATAAGGAGATAACAACTGAAATAAAAAAATTTGAAGAATTTTATGAAGCTGAAGATTATCATCATAATTATTATAAAAATAATCCACAAAATCCATATTGTAGTTTTGTAATATCCCCTAAAATAGAAAAATTTAAGAAAAGGTTTTAAAAAAAATCGAGTTAAGTTAAAGAAAATAGAAAGTTTTTTTTAATCCCCAATGGGGATTCTTAAGGGGCAAAGCCTCTTAAGCAATAAAGTTAAAAATAAATAATGGTAAGGGGGTTTGGGGGTTATCTAACCCCCAATGGGGTTTCTTAAGGGGTGAAACCCCTTAAGCAGTAAGTTAAGTTTAAAAAATAAAAATAAAAAAGGGGTTATGTTAGTTGGATAACCTCCCAATGGGGATTTTTAAGGGGCAAAGCATCTTTAACTGTAGGTTAAGTTAAAAAAAAAGAAGTAAAAAAATAGAGAGAAATAAAAAAGATGGTTAAGGGTACAAAGCTCAAGTTAAATAGAGTAAAGTGGTGCTAAAGTATCTGTTTAAGAAATAGATTTAATTTTTAAATAGATTTTATTTTTTCATGAGCATAGAGAATACCATTCTGTATCCTTTAGTGGTTTTGTCTAAAACAACACCTACTGCTTTACCAAAATTAACATTTTTTATAAAATTGTTATGTAGAAAAATATAAGGATCAATAGGAAAATGGATTCTTAGAAATTCTAAGAATTTTTGGGCTGAAGGGGATAATATTACCATATCTTTAGATAAAGGGGATTTTTCAGCTGCTTTTAATTGAGCTAATGTTAATGGATCTAATTCTTCTATTTCTTCTACATCACTTATAGTATCTGGTTTATAACCAGGTACTCTTGTTAATTGCTGACTATATAGGTTTAATAATTGTTCTCTATTGATGTTTTGATCCATAATAAAATCCCTCCTAAGAGAAAATTAATCTCTATTTTAAAGTTTATTATTAAAAAGTTAAAAAAAAATTAAAAAAATGTTAAAAAAATGTTAATATATTGATTTAATATTTAGTTTAGTAGTTCAACGATTGTTACTCCAAAGCTACCTTCTTTTTGATCAGCAAAGTAAAAATCTTTTACAATTAGATTTTTTCTTTTTAATTCTTTTAAGTAATCCCATACCATTTTTGATAAGATTTGTCCTTTTCCATGTATTATTTTTACTTTTTTAAGTTTTAGTAAAAAAGATGTGTTTATGAAATCTTCTAATTTTTTTTTAGCTTCTAGGTAATTATCTCCTCTTAAACTTATTTCATAAGAAGTATAATCTTGATAAGAATTTTTGGATTCATAATAATTTTTTCTTTGGGTGATGTTTTGTTTTTTTAAAGATTCATTATTTAATTGATTTACTTTTTTTATGATTGTTAAATCATCTTTATTAACTTGGTAAATAATGTTATCTGATTTAATTGATACTTTATTTTTTGAAATATCTATAATTTCACCTTCTAAGTTTAATGAATTGATTAGTACTATATCTCCTATTTCTAAATTATTTTCTATTTTAATTTCGTTTTTTATATTTTCACTAAGTTTTTGGTTAATTTTATAATCTAAATTATAGTTTTTGATAGTTTTTAGTTTATTTTCTATTTTATCTATTTTATTTTTAGATTTTAGAGAATTTAGTTCATTTTCCCATAAATTTATTAATTCTTTTATTTGTTTATTAAAGAATTCTTTAGCTTCATTGTAGGCTTTGGTATATGCATTTTTAAATGCTTCTTTTGTTATATTTTCTTTTAGATTTTGTAGTTCATTTAATTTTTGTTGTAATTCTAATTCTTTTTGTTTTAGATTATTAATTAATAGATTATATTCATTAATTTTTTGAATATATGAAGAGGGGTTTTGTTGATTAAATTTATTAAAAAAATAAAAAGCATTTTGGATAATATTGGATTTTAATCCTAGTTTAGATGCTATTTCTATTCCTAAACTATTTGCAATGGTATTATAAATTAGTTTATATTTACTTTGTAAAGTTTGATAATCAAAGTCTATACAAACATATTCTATGTGCTCATGATTATTTATTACATATTCTTTAACTTGATCATAGTGAGTAGAAAAGAATATGTATGTATTATCATATTTAAGGAGTTCATTGATTAAGGAAATAGTTAAGGCTGCGGATTGTAAAGGATTAGTTCCACTTATTCCTTCATCTAAAATTATTAAAACTTTTTCTTGTTTAGATTTGGATTCTAAGTAATTTATTATTTCATTTAAGTAAGATATGTGAGAAGAGAAGGTGCTTAAATTTTCTTCTAAATCTTGAAAATCGTTAAATTCAAAAAATATTTTATCAAACTTAGGTAATTGACAATATTTAGCAAAAATAGGTAAATCTAAATTGTTAAAGATGCTTATTAGTACTATAGATTTCATTAATGTAGTTTTACCGCTAGCATTTACACCTGTTATTAATATTGATTTTTTATTTAACTCAAAATCAACTTCTACACAATTATTTACTATTGGATTTATTAAAGATTTAATTTGTATTTTAGAATTATTTGTTGAATTACAATTACAGATACTAAAGAATGGGCTAAGTTTATAATAATTTTCTAAAAATGATAATACACTAATTATTTTAAATGCTTTATTTAGATTATTAAGATTTTTATTGATATATTCGTATATATTAATTAAAATTTTTTGGATTTCTTCCTGTTCTAAAGATATTAACATTGTTAATCGGTTATTTAAAGGTATAATAAAATTAGGTTCAAAAAATGCAGTTTTATGAGTTGATGAATAATCTTGGATTATACCATCTATTAAATTTATATATTGATTATTTAGTAAAATTACATATCTATTGTTTCTTATTGTTATATCTTTTGAGTTAAGATATTTTTGATTTTGTTCTATAAATTCTTTTAATTTTAAAGGTATAATGTTATTTAAATTTTTTATTTCGTGTCTTATTTCTTTTAATTTATTTGTGGCGTTATCTTTTATATATCCTTTTAAATCTATTGAATTATCTAATATATAATAAAGTTCATTAAAATCTGAACTTTTTATGAAATTACTTAAAAAATTAAAATTATTATTTTTTTCTAATTTAGTTTTTAGTTTCTTTTTTAAATCTAAGAAATCCTTAAGAAAATAAAAAAAATTAACTAATGAATCTATTCCTAAAATACTATGCTTTATTTTAAGATAAAATTCTATTTTATTAAAATCTATATATTTATTAAAATCTAAAGGATCTTCTTTTATGTTATTGGATATTAGAAAATTATTAAATATTCCTGATTCATTTATATTTATACTAATATTTTGATTTTCTTTTAAAAATAAATAAAAATCTAAGGCTAATTCTTTAAAATTTAATAATATCTTTTCATTTATGATTAAATCATAAATAAGATCTAAAAAAGTTATGCAATACTTATTTGATAATTTTTCTATTTTGTTTTTTATTATATTTAGTTCTTTAAATTCTAAGTATCTGTTTTTCACAATATTTATTTTAAATAAAATTTTTTATAACCCTTTATTTTTTATTTTATTAATTTATTTTTTAAAGTTTTCAAAGGATTATTTTATTGTTTTGTATAAAATAATAAATAGGATGTTATATTATTCTATTTATTATCTAGGGTGTAGAGTAAATCAATCTGAAGCAGAAAATTTTGAAGATAGATTATTAGAATTAGGTTTAAGACCTTCGTTAGATGGAAAAGCTGATATAATTATATTTAATACTTGTGCAGTTACTAATAAAGCTGAAAAAGAATCTTATAGATTAATAAGAAGAGTTTTTAAAGAAAATCCTAATTCTAAATTATTTATAACTGGATGTATAGTACCACTTAATAAAGTTTTAATTGATCAAGTTAAGAACAGAATTATTAATAATGATTCAAATTTGGAAAAATTTAAAGATAATATTTTTATCATATCTTCTTTAAATAAACACAAATTAATAGATATATTAAAAGAAAAATTATTAGAAAATAATTTAGAGAATTATCAAGAAAATAATTTAAATAATGATAATTTAGTAAATCTTAGATTTAAGTATAATATAAAGGTACAAGATGGATGTAATCATTTTTGTAGTTTTTGTATAATTCCTTATACTCGTGGAAGATCAAGAAGTAAGCCTATTAATCAAGTTATTAATGAAATACAAAATATTAAAAATAATTTAAATTTAGTTTCTAAGAAGCTTAATAATGAAAGTATAGGGGTGGAGATAGATTTAGTTGGTATATGTTTAGGAGATTATGGATTAGATATTTCTACTAATTTAACTAATTTATTAAAAGAAATAGCTAAAGTAATAAAAGATACTAATATAATTGTTAGGTTGAGTTCCTTAGATTTAGCTACTATTGATGATGAATTAATAGAAGTAGTTTATAATACTCCTAATATTGCAAAATACTTTCATTTACCTCTACAAAGTGGAAGCGATGAAATATTAAAATTAATGAAAAGAAATTATACTGTTAATCAATACTTAGAGGCTATAAATAAAATAAAGCAGATACCAGATGTAGGGATTACTACAGATATTATAGTTGGTTTTCCTTATGAACAAGATTATCATTTTGAACAAACTTTACAAGTAGTTGATTATGTTAAATACCATAGGATACATATTTTCCCATTTTCCTTTAGGCCTTATACTTATGCTTATAATAAGTTTAGACATATAAAAATAGATATAGATAAAATCAAAGAAAGAGAAAGAATATTAACTCAAAGAAGCTTAAATAATAGCTATGAATTTATAAAATATAATTTAGGTAAAGTTTTTAGAGTTTTAATAGAACCTAATTCTTTAGGTTATACTCATAATTTTATAAGGGTTAAAACTGATGTTCAAACTAATATTCCTATTATAAAAGAGATTAAAATAGAAGGAATTTATGAACAAAAAAATAATTTTTATATAGCAAAAGGATCTGAAGTTAAAATTGATAAAACTAAGGAGTATAAAAAAGAAATTTTTGTTTAAAATTGTTTTTGATAAGTAGTTAGAAATATATGGATAAAATAAAAAAAGTTTTAATAGCAAATAGAGGAGAAATTGCATTAAGAATTATAAGAACTTTAAAAGAAATGGATATAAAAACTGTTGCTATTTATTCTGAAGTAGATAAGGATTCTTTACATGTTAAGTTTGCTGATGAATCTGTATGTATAGGTAAGGATGAAGTATATAATACTTATTTAAATATTCCTAATATAATAAGTGCAGCTTTGGTAACTGGTAGTGATGCTATACATCCTGGGTATGGATTTTTATCTGAAAATTATAAATTTGCTGAGATATGTAGGGCTCATGATATAACATTTATTGGGCCAAGTAGTGAAAGTATAAGAGATATGGGAGATAAGGTAAAAGCTAAAGAAATAGCTAATAAACTAAATGTGCCAACTGTTCCTTCTACTCCTGCTATAAGAGATATAAATGAAGCTAAAGATTTTATTAAAAAATATGGATTACCTGTTATAATAAAAGCTGCAGGTGGTGGCGGCGGCAGAGGAATGAGAATTATTGAAAATATCAACGAATTAGAAAATAAATTTCTACAAGCTACTAACGAAGCTAAAAATTTCTTTGGTAATCCTGAAGTTTATATAGAAAAACTTATTACTAATTCTAAACATATCGAAGTTCAAATAATAGGTGATAAAAAGAGGCCTTATCATCTTTATGAAAGAGATTGTTCTGTTCAAAGAAAACAACAAAAAATAATAGAAGAAGCTAATTCTTTAATTCCTGAAAATATTAGGCAATCTATATTAAATGATGCTCTTAAAATAGCAGAATATATTAATTATTATTCTACTGGTACTATTGAGTTTCTCTATGATTTAGATACTAATAATTATTATTTTATTGAAATGAATACGAGGATCCAAGTAGAGCATCCAGCTACTGAAATGATAACTAATACTGATATAGTTAAATTACAAGTTTTAGTTGCTAATGGATATACTTTAGATGAATTTAATTTAGATAGTATAAAGCTTGATGGATATGCTATAGAAGTAAGAATATATGCAGAAGATTCTATTAAATTAGCTCCATCTATTGGTACTATTACTAAGTCTTATTTTCCTAATTTTACTAATGTTAGGGTTGATACTGCTGTTGTTAATGGATATAATATTACTCAATTTTATGATAATATGATAGCTAAATTAATAGTGAAAGGTAAAGATAGAAATGAAGCTATTAAAAGACTTAATATATATTTAGATCAGGTTATAATTGAGGGAGTTAAGACTAATATAGAGTTTTTAAAAAAAATTATTAATGATAAAGATTATATAGATTATAAATACAATACTTTAACTGTTGATAATATGTTAAAGCAAGTTGTTAAAGTATAAAAAAGGAGTTTGATGAGTTGGAAGGTCTATTAAGTAATAAAGTAAGATAAAAAAATGGAAGGGAGTTTTAAACCCCCAATG
>JBMFOW010000044.1:0-11703 GCA_049969455.1 bacterium
ATAGAGTTGGTGTTGGATAGTGATTTGGGGATATTTTTAATTATTGGAATTGTTTTATTTATTACTTGGTTATTTTATAAGGTTTTTTATTTACCTTATTTTATTTCAGCCTTTATTTTGGGTTTATCAATTAGTGATTATTTAGCAGATAAGGTAAGAATCAAAATAGACATATTTAAAGATTTAAGCTTATCTTTTTTTATGTTCCTATTTTTTTTAGATTCTATTGTTAATCAAAAAGAAAATCCTTTAATTTTTAATGAGTTTATTATTTTAATTTTTGTTATTGTTTTGTTGGTTTTGAAATTATTAACTACTTATTTAGGTGCAAGAAGTTTTGGGTTAAAACCAAAAAGTTTATTTAACGTTTCTATTTTATCTTTAATAAGAGGAGAATTCAGTATAGTTGCTATTTCTTTTATCCCTAAGTACTTTATTATTGCTTTAATTGTTGTTATTTTAACTAATTTCTTTGTATCTTTAGTATTTAATTATTTTAATTTATATAAAACTAAATCTTAAAAATTCTATGTATTAAGCTATATATCTCATTTCTGATTTATATTGTTGGTAATAAGCCATAATTCTTCTAACGTAGTTTTGGGTTTCAGCAAATGGTGGGATACCTCCATATTTTTTTACGTTTCCAGGACCTGCGTTATATGCTGCTAAAGCTAATTCTACTCTACCTCCAAACATATCCAACATTTGTCTTAAATACTTAGCTCCACCTATCACATTCTGAACAGGATCAAATGGATTATCTACTCCTAATGATCTTGCAGTAGCTGGCATTAATTGCATTAACCCCATAGCTCCTGCATGTGATCTTGCATTTGGATTAAATCCACTTTCTTGTTTTATTACCGCTTTTAATAACGCAGGATCTAAATTATATCTTTGAGCTGCTTGTAAAATTATTCTATCTATTTGATCCCTTGGTACAAAATTTCTAAAACCAGGATTATTTATACTTCCCATACCAGGGAATCCGCCTATACCAGGGAATCCTCCTATTCCAGGGAATCCACCTATACCAGGGAATCCTCCTATACCAGGAAATCCACCTACGCCAGGGAATCCTCCTATACCAGGAAATCCACCTACGCCAGGGAATCCACCCACGCCAGGGAATCCACCCATATTGTTATAACCTTGATTTTGCATAAGAGCTAATAATAGTAATAATAGAGTTAATAATAGCATTGGATTTGCAGTATTTGGAAAAGATATATTGTTATTAAATCCATTATTAAATGGGAAACTGTTATTAAATGGAAAACTAAATGGAGTGTTTAAGGGATTTGAGAAATTGTTCATTAAAGGAATTGCGCTTCCTAATATTCCTCCTAATATTCCCCCAAGTAACCCACCTAATAAACCTGCACTAATGGGATTATTTAAAGGATTATAAGCATCAATTGGGGAATTAAACCCTATGTTAGTATTTGATATACTTATACTCGTGAAACTAAAAGTTGTGCCTATAGGATTGAAATTAAAATTCGAATAATTAAAATTCATCATTATTTTTAACCTCCTTTTTTATTTTTTATTTTTTTATTTTAATAATTAAGGATATTTTTTATAATTATAATTATTTTTTATTACTTTTTTTGATAAAAATGTAAAAAATGTAAAAAAAAAGTTAAAAATGTTAAAATTTAAGATGATTAAAGTAGTTGTTTAGCATAGTTATTTTATTAGATATTTTCCTAAGTATATTTTAACTTTACCGTCAATTAAAAAATATTCTTTGTTACAGTATTGGCATTTAGCGTAATTATTTTGATCGAAATGTAATCTATTAGCGCATTGGCAAACCCAACCTATTTGTTTAGCAGGAACCCCAACAACTAAAGCGTAATCAGGTACATCTTTATTAACAACAGCTCCAGCGCCAATAAAAGCATATTCACCAATAGTTATTCCGCAGACAATAGTAGCATTAGCACCAATAGTTGCCCCTTTTTTTACTAAAGTATTTCTAAATTCATGTTTTCTTTCTATAAAAGCACGTGGATTATATACATTGGTAAAAACGCAAGAAGGACCACAAAATACATCATCTTCTAATATAACTCCCTTATATATTGATACGTTATTTTGGATTTTACAGTTATTACCTATAATTACATCTGGACCTATCATAACATTTTGGCCTATTATAACATTTTTACCGATTTTGGTATTTTTTAATATATGAGAAAAATGCCATATTTTTGTGCCTTCCCCTATTTCTACGTTTTCATCTACATAACTGCTTTCATGAATAAAAATATCTTTAAGATCATTTTTTATTTTTTGTTCTTTATTATTGTTATTAATTTCTATATTAGAATCTTGGGGTATTTTAAGTTGGTTTTCTAATTGTTTTTGAGCTAATTCTAATACTTTTAATACTTTTAATGATTCTTCAGAATCTGTTAATGGTTTTTTATTATGTAAAATACAATTAATAAAATGAATTAATTCATTTCTAAGGGGTTCAAATTTTTCTATTTCAATTACTTTGAATTCTGCTTTATTTGCTACAGGTATCTTTCCATCTATCCAAGTGGTTTTATGAGGATATAAAAATAATTTTTCTTTACTTAAGTCATCAAAAACTATCATTCCTTCACTACCAACAAATACCATTTTATGCTCTTTATAAGGATGAAGCCAACTAACAAAGATATGTCCCTTGATGTTATTATCAAATTCTAGAAAAGTTATTGTTGTATCAAAAATGCTTTTATTAAGATAGTCTCCTCCAAAGCAAAATATTTTAGAAGGTTCTTTGTTTAGTAAATATAAAATAACTGATATATCATGAGGTGCAAAAGACCATAAAATATTTTCTTCTACCCTAATCTTTCCTATATTCAATCTATTTGAATAAAAGTAAAATAATTTTCCAATGATTCCTTGATTTATTAGTTCTTTTATTTTAGATATAGCTGGATGATAAAGTAACAAATGTCCTACCATTAATATTTTATTTTTTTGGATAGCTAAATTATGTAGTTCTAAAGCTTGATTATAATTTAAAGCTAAGGGTTTTTCTACAAATACATGTTTATCATTAATTAAAGCTAATTTAGTTAATTCATAATGTGTAGCAGCTGGAGTAGAAATTATTATTCCTTTTAAATCAGCGTCTTTTATTATCTCGTTTATATCATCTTTAATAATAACATTTTTTAAAATTTGTTCATGATTATCTTTAAAATTAGAATAAATAAAATTAAGGATATTGTCTTTGTCTTTATCTATTATATATTTTAAGTTAAAATTTTTTAGTTCTTGTTGTAAGTTAATAAGATTTCTTAAGATATTTTTTCCCCAATATCCAACACCTATATGAGCTATATTCATAATTTTTCTTTTCTCCCTTTTTTTACTAATTTTTAATAATTTAAAATATAAATTCTTAATATTATTTTTATTTTTTTTTAATAATTCTCCTTTTATAATGTTTTATAAAAGGAGGTTAATAATAAAAAATTGTAGAATAATAAAAATGTGGCAAGAGTAAGAAAAATAACAGTAGGTATTTTAGGGTTATCTAAAAGTGGATTAGCGGCTGCTAAATTATATAAATCTAAAGGATTTGAGATAGTTGGTTTTGACGATAATTCTAATTTAACCCTTAGTAATGAATATTCTTCTATTTTTAAAGATCTATATTTAGGTAAACAACCTAGTTATGTTTTTAATGAAATAAAAAATTATAAATTAATGATAGTAAGTCCAGGTATTCCTTTTGATCATGAAGTTATAAGAGTTTCAAATTCTTTTAAAATACCAGTAATTTCAGAAATAGAAGCTGCTTATAAATTTTTACCTGAACCTAAAAATATTATAGCTATTACAGGTACTAATGGAAAAAGCACTATTACTTTTCTAATATATCAAATATTAAAAAATCACAAAGTAAATAGTTTTTTAGGAGGTAATATAGGAATTCCCTTTTCTGATGTAGTTCTTGATATAATTAATAATGAAAATACAATTAATCCTGTAGTAGTTTTAGAAGTTAGTTCTTTTCAATTGAAATTTACTAATAATTTTAGAAGCAAAATAGCTGTTATAACTAATATAAAATCAGATCATTTAGATAGGCACTCTTCTTTTGAAGATTATGCTAATTCTAAATTAAAACTATTTAATTTTCAAGCTAAAAAAGACTTTGCTTTTGTTAATCTTAATGATGAAGTTATATCCTCTAATTTATCAAAACTTAATTCTAATATTTTATTATTTTCTAATAATGACGAAATTAGTTCATTTAATTTACCTAAAGCTTGTAAAAAAGTTTATATAGTTAAATCAAAAGATGATAATATTCAAATTTATTTTGCTTGTTTTAATGGATTAAATCCAATTAAAATAGATAAATTTTCTTTGATTTTTGAATTTAATATATCAAAATTGGATAAATATAAGACTTTATTAACTAATGGTTTTTATAGAGAAAATATATTGATAGCTACTTTAGTTTCTTATGTATGGCTTCAAAATTATGAAAAAATTAAATTAGATAAGGATATTTTAAAAGAAGTTATAGATAATTTTGAACCTTTATCCTATAGATTAGATAATTTTATTGAGATTAATAATATTTTATTTTTTAATGATAGTAAAGCTACTAATTTTCATGCATTAGTTAGTAGTTTAAAAACTGCGTTTGAATATATGAATAAACTTAAAATAGATTATAAAGTAATTTTATTAATTGGTGGGTATTTAAAATACTTAAAAGAAGAGGAAGCTATACAAGATCTTTTAAAAAATATAAATGAAATAAAACATTATCATGAAAAATTTATTGCGGTTTTAGGCTTTGGTAAAGGTTCAAATTCTATTATTTCTGCTTTCGCTAAATCTAATACTAATTTTGGATATCTTTATTCATTTCCTAGTTTAGAGTATGCTTTTGATAAAGCTATTAATTTAGCACAGGATTATATTTTTAATAATTCAAAGTATAAGGTAGCTATTTTATTTATTCCTGGTGCAGCTAGTTTTGATCAATTTAAATCTGCCGAAGAAAGAGGTAAATTTTTTGATAATTTAGTTAATCAGTTTAAAATTAATTTTTTAGCTAAAACTAAATAAATATTTATAAATAGATATTGATAATAGCTGCTATTAAATTTAAATTATATCTAAATAATAAACCTTCTAATCTTAAAGAAAAAAGAATGATTATTAATTCTTTAAAAAACAAAATATTAAAAAAATTTAATGTTTCTATAGCAGAAGTTGATAATTTAAATTCCTTACATTTATCTACTATTGGGATTTCTATTGTTTCTAATGAAATGACTTTCTTAAATAAAGTATCATCTAAGATTTATGATTTTTTTTTAAATTACAAAGATGTATCTATTATAGATTATTATTGTGATTATTTAAGTGGTTTTTAAGTAAAAAGGTTTTTTGGAATCTTATTTTGGTTAGGAGCCCATGTAGCTTTAAAAATTAAGACTGTCTTTAGATTTGTTTTTTAGTTTCTCTTTTTTCTGGATCTTTTTAATTAATTAATCTTCTGGATTATTTGTTGATTTTATTTGATTTAGTTTATCTATATCTGAAGTTTGTAATTGATTTCTTATAGCAAATATTATTGCTAATCCTATTGTTATTTCTATTGCTGCAATTAATATATTAAATAATGCAAATACTTGGCCATCTATTACTGAATTAATATTGTTTTTTAATCGAGAAAATAATATAAAATCTAAATTAATTGCATTTAATATTACCTCTATTGATATTAAAATAGCTACTAAATTTCTTCTATACACTATTCCTAATAATCCGGCTATTATCATTATAAAACTTATAAAAACTGTATATATTATTAACAAATTTTGTCCTTCTAAGATATTCATATTTAAATTATTCAAAATAAACTTAAAAAAACCTTTTTAAAAAACTAAAAAAAATTAAAAAATAGAGTGTATAAAAGTTTTTTTATTGGGTATATATATTTATGGAAAAGCCGCTCTCTAAAACCTCGTATTTGTGATACGAGGGTACAGAGAGAGAAGATGAGCAGTTAAAAAGTCCTTGATGTTTGGCATGGTTGACCGTATAATAATAGCAGAGGGCTAAAAAGTAGCTCCGCTATTCCACTGTATAGTGGGATAGGTAGGAGTAGGGGTAGTGTGAACCTACCCGTGGTGATATTAACATATAACTCGTGAATACATCACTCGTTATAAGGGGCGCTACAGAGTGTCCAAACTCACCCGAAGCCTCGTATCTGTGATATGAGGTAGTTCACGGAATGGGTTAAGGGTAAGTAAAAAAAAGTAAAACTAAAATAATTAAAAAAACTAAAGCAACGGAGGTGAAGTGCTATGTTATTAATGAATAGAGAAAGAAGACCATTAAGAAGATCAGGTTTAATGAGGGAATTTAAAAGAATTCATAATTTAGTAGATGAGTTAATGAGTGAAGTTTTTGGTAGTTGGGGAACCCCTACTTTAACA
This sequence comes from bacterium, assembly GCA_049969455.1. Classification (GTDB taxonomy): domain Bacteria; phylum DRYD01; class DRYD01; order DRYD01; family DRYD01; genus CAKZQG01. The sequence goes on from JBMFOW010000044.1 coordinate 6,486, forward strand.
ACTACTACAACCCCAACGCAAACCCCTACATGGTTACCTTATGTTAATATGTGGCAAAGTGGTAATGAATTAGTTGTAGAATTCTATTTACCTGGTGTTCCAAAAGATTCTATAGAATTAAATGTAACTGAAGATACTTTAACATTATCTGGTAAATGCCCAGCTCCTTGGGGAGATAATACCCCAACTATTTATAGATATGAATTTCCACATGGAGAATTCTACAGACAAATGACTTTACCATTTAGTGTTAATCCAGAAAAAGTTAGCGCTAAATTTGAAAATGGTGTATTAAGAGTAACTTTAACTCCTATGAGCTCTACTTCTAAATCTCATAAAGTTCAAATTTCATAAGGTTATTTTAATAGTTAATAAGGTTATTTTAATAGCTAAATAGTACTTAAAAAGAGGGGACAATATCATAAGTCCCCTCTTTTTTACTTTAGATATTTTTTATTTAAGATTTATTTTTAATTTAAGTTATATTTTTTCTAGAGGAGGTATAAATTATGACAACAAAATTAGAATCTCCAGTATTAGTAAGTACTGATTGGGTATTAGAAAACATTAATAATCCTAAAGTAAGGATAGTTGAAGTCAATGAAGACGTTTTATTATATGATACAGGGCATATACCTAATGCTGTTAAAATAGATTGGCTCAACAATTTAAATGATCCAGTTAAAAGAGATTATATAAATGAAGAACAATTTGAAAAGTTATGTAGCGAAAAAGGTATAGCTAATGATACAGTAGTAGTTTTTTATGGAGATAAGAATAACTGGTGGGCTGCTTATGCTTTGTGGGTATTTAATCTATTTGGTCATGAATTAGTTAAGATAATGGATGGAGGAAGACAAAAATGGATAAAAGAAAACAAACCATTAACTAAAGAGATACCTCGATTTCCCAAAACTAATTATAAAGCTAAAAAAAGAAATGATAAATTAATAAGAGCTTTTAAAGAAGAAATAATAGAACATATAAGAAAAGGTGGTGTTTTAATTGATGTTAGGAGTTTTAAAGAATATACAGGAGAATTAATTCATATGCTTGATTATCCTCAAGAAGGAGCATTAAGAGGGGGACATATTCCTACTGCGATAAATATTCCCTGGGCTACTGCTGTTAATGAAGATGGTACCTTTAAATCTATTGAAGAATTAAGAAAAATTTATAAAGAAAAATTCAATATAACTGAAGATAAAGAAATAATAACTTATTGTAGAATAGGAGAAAGATCTGCTCATACTTGGTTTGTTTTAAAATATTTATTAAATTATCCTAATGTTAAGAATTATGATGGATCTTGGACTGAATGGGGGAATTCTGTTAGAGTACCTATTACTAAAGGAGAAGAACTCGGTACCTTAGAAAATTAATTTAATTATTTATTTAAATAAATACTTTTTTATTTTAATTTTAATTTTTATACTTTTAAATTAAGGATGATTAATATAAGATCTTTTTTATTATTAACGATTAATTTTATTTTTAATTATTCTTTGTATAAGATAAGTATTTTCCTTAGATAAATTATAGTGATTTATATTTTAAATATCTATTTATTATTAAAGTTAAGTTTTAAAGAGTATAGTTTGTTATATAAATTTTCTTGATAATCTTTTAAAAATTAATTTTTTTTAATTATACTTTTATAGTTGATTATGTTTTTGTAAAATTATTTAATTTATGATTTAGTTAAAGGTTTAATTAAATTTATGTATTTTTAGATTTAGTAATATTTTAAGAATCTTAATAAAATGTAATAATTAATATAATAATTTTTATTTATAATATTATTTTTAAATTGTTTTTTAAAAAATTATCAATATTTTTGATAGTATTATTATATTATTTGTTAATCAATTTGTAAATTATCTTTTTACTAATTTTTATTTTATGTATTAATATAAGAAGGTTTTTGAATTAATAAAATTAAATTAATTAAATAGCAAATAATATTAATAAATTAAATTTAATATGTTAAAAATTTTTATTTTAACTATTTTTCCTAATTTAGTTAATAATCTCTTAGGTTTATCAATAATAAGAAGAGCGCACAATAAAAAGATTTTAAAAATTGAAATTGTGAATATAAGGGATTTTAGTAATGATAAACATAGAAAAGTTGATGATTATATATATGGAATTAAAAAAGGTATGTTATTTAAATTTGAACCATTATATAAAGCATTAGAATATTCTAAAAAAAAATGTATCAATCCTTATATAGTTTTAGTTTCTCCTAAGGGAAAAGTATTAAATAATAATATGATAAAAGATTTAGCTAAATTAAAAGAAATTATTTTCATAGCTCCTAATTATGAAGGGGTGGATGAAAGAATTTTAAGATTTATAAATGAAGAAATATCAATTGGAGATTATGTTATAAGTAGTGGAGAATTAGCAACATTTGTTATAATTGAATCCATTATAAGAAAATTAACTATAAGTAATGATAGCTATATAGAAGATAGTTTTTCATTATTTAATATACCGTTTTTACTTGAAAATTCTCAATATACAAGACCAGATAAATTAAATAATCCATTAAATAGTTATTTTAAATTAAAAGTTCCTGAATTTTTAATAAACGGTAATCATAAAGATATCATTAAAAAAAATTTAGAAGATGCTTTAACCCAAACAATTTATAAAAAACCAAAACTCTTTCTTAACTTAATTAAATATTTTGTAATACAAAAAAAAGGAAAAAAAATAAATTATTTTAAAAATTTTTTTGAATTTTTAAATTATAAAGAAATAGATGAAATTTTATATAATTCGATATTTAATAACATAATTCCAAGTTGAAAAAATTATAAACCAAAGTTAATATTAATAAAAAAATTAAATTAATATAAATAAAAATCAAAAGGAATAAATAAAAAAAATAAAGAATTTTTTTTATATAAAGTTAATAAAGTTAATTTTATTAAAAGTTTATTTATTTAAAGGGGGTTATTTTTGTGACAAGTGAAGTAAAACTTGATGAAAAGGATTCAAGATTAACTAATAGAAAGAAATTAAAAGATTTATCTATAAATCCGTATGGATATCCACTACCTTATAAACCCAATACAACAGTTGATGATCTAAAAAGTAAATTTATAAATGAAAGTAATTTAAATAAAGAAGATATTTATATAGTTGGTGGTAGGCTTTTAAATATTAGACATCATGGCAAAAGTATATTTGCTGACCTTTTAGGTGTTAATAATAAATTACAGATATATTTAAAAAAAGATGAACTTAATGATAAATTCGATATATTTAAAGATTATGTAGATAGTGGAGATTTAGTATTAGTTAAGGGATATTTATTTAGAACTAAAACTAATGAATTAACTTTACATGTTTTGGATTATCATTTTTTAGCTAAATGTATTTTACCTTTACCTGAAAAATGGCATGGACTTAAGGATACTGAAATTAGATATAGACAAAGATATTTAGATCTATTTATTAATCCTGAAGTTAAACAAAATTTTATAATTAGAAGTAAGATTATTAAATTTTTAAGAAATTATTTAGAAGATAAAGGATTTATAGAAGTTGAGACTCCTATGTTAAATATAATTCCTACTGGAGCTTTAGCTAAGCCTTTCAAAACTCATCATAATGCCTTAAACATTGATATGTATCTAAGAATCGCTCCTGAATTATATCTAAAAAGATTAATAGTAGGTAATTTTGATAAAGTATATGAATTAGGAAAAGTTTTTAGAAATGAAGGAATTTCTACTAAACATAATCCAGAATTCACTATTCTGGAATTATACCAAGCTTTCGCTGATTTAAATGATATGATATCTTTAACCGAAGATTTAATATCTTCTTTGGTTTACTATATTCATAATTCTTATGTTATTGATTATCAAGATAATAAATTAGATTTTAATAAACCTTTTAAAAAAATTAGTTTCCCTCAAGAATTATATAATAAAGGAATTGACATAGAAAAAATAAGGAATGATAAAGATTATTTTGAAAAAATTTGTAATGAACTTAAGATACCTAAGGAACATAGAGTTATAAGTCATGTTATAGATAAAGCTTTTGATGAATTGGTTAAAGTTGATTTAATTCAACCTACTTTTGTTTTAGATTACCCTGTAGAAATTTCTCCATTAGCTATTTCTAAAAGTGATAATCCTTTATATACTGAAAGATTTGAATTATTTATAGCTAATTTTGAGGTAGCTAATGCTTTTAGTGAATTAAATGATCCTGATGAACAAACTAAAAGATTTCTTGAACAACAAAAATTAAAAGAGAAAGGTGAATTAGAAGCTCACGAATTCGATAATGATTATATAAATGCCTTATCTTATGGATTACCTCCTACTGGGGGATTAGGTTTCGGTGTTGATAGATTAGTAATGATTCTAACTAATAATACTTCTATTAGAGAAGTTATTCTATTCCCCGCTTTATTACCTAAAAAATAAAGTAAATAATTTACTTAAAAAATATAATTGAGTTTTTAAAAAATGAAAAAATTACTTTATTTGTTTCTTTTTATAATTTTTTTTATTATAATAAATTTAATAAGTAATATTTTATTAGAGCAAGTTTTTGCTAATACTCAAGATCTAAAGAAATCTAAATTAACTTATGCCTTGGAATTAAATTTTAATTTAAAAACTCAAGAATCAGATTATAGACAATATTTAGATTATCAATTAAATAAAAAATATAGAATAAGACTTATATTAAGAGATACTGATCGAAATGCTGATTTTGATTTTAGAATATATTATAAATTAAATCAAAACTCAACTATATATATTGGAGAAAGTAATAAATATTTTTCTTTTAATTATACATATAAATTTAATTTTAATTATCCAATTAGTGTAGAGGCTACTTTTATTAAAAGAGAAAATTTTATACAGATTAATCCAGCAATTAAATTGGAATTAAATCAGTATTTCCATTTAAAATATGGTATAAATAATATAATAAGAGACCCTAATCCCTATTTAAGGCCTTCTATTATCTTTAAATTTTAAAAACAATTTTTAGAGAATTTAAAGATAATTTTTAGTAGTATTTAGCAATTGATATATAATATGCTAATTTTTTTACTATATTATTTGCCCCTTGGTATCTACCTTTTGAGTATTTATTATATACATATATTTTTACTTCAAAAAGACGAGGAATATTATAATAAGTATTTGCTACCATGTATATGTAATTTGATCAACTA
>JBMFOW010000045.1:0-11490 GCA_049969455.1 bacterium
AGAATTAACTATTGATGATGTTTTTGAAAAATTAAAACAAATTTCAAAATCAAGCGGCCAAGGCTCGCAAGAAGAAAAAATTATGATTTTAGCAAATTTACTTCAACAATCATCAGGATTAGAAGCAAAATATATTGTACGTATTGTTTTGGGCGCTTTAAGATTGGGAGTGGGTGAGATGACTTTTTTATATGGCATATCTAAAGCTTTAACTGGTTCTAAACAAGCTAAAAAAATATTAGAAAGAGCTTATAATATTTTATCTGATTTAGGCGAAGTGGCTTATCAGGCTTTTTATTATGGACTTAAAAAATTAGAAAAAGCTGAACCAATTTTAGGTATTCCAATTAGAATGATGTTAGCTCAACGGATTGCGGATTTAAGCGAAGTTAAAAAGCATATTCCCGGAAAAATTTTTGCTGAATATAAATATGACGGTGAAAGAATTCAAGCTCATATTAAGCCCAATGAAATTATTTTATATTCCCGAAGGCATGAAAATATTACTCATCAATTTCCAGATGTTTGCGCTAATTTAAAAAAATCTTTTAAGGGTAAAAATGCCATTGTTGAAGGCGAAGTTGTGGCTATCAACAAGAAAACCGGAGATTTGGAAAAATTTCAAACTTTAATGCAAAGGCGGCGTAAACATAATATTGAAAAATATGTTTTAGAAATACCAATTAAATATTTTATTTTTGATATTTTGTATTTAAACAATAAATCTTTGCTTTTTAATGACCTAATTTCTCGCAAAAAGCATTTGGAAGAAAATTTTAATCAAAATAACGAAATTAATTTAGCTAAATATATTATTTCTTCTGATATTAGCCAAGTTGAAGATTTTTTTGAAGAAGCTTTAGCTTGCGGAGCAGAAGGAATTATGATTAAAGATGCTTTAAGTTTATATCAAGCTGGAATTAGAGGTTGGAACTGGATTAAGTTTAAAAAAGATTATAAAAAAGAATTAGTTGACACTTTTGATTTAGTGGTGGTTGGAGCTTTGTATGGCGCTGGGAAAAGAGCTGGAACTTATGGATCGCTTTTACTCGCAGCTTATGATCCAAAAACAAATAAATATTATACTTTTACTAAGGTTGGCGCTGGTTTTACTGATAAGGATTTAGAAGAATTACCTAAAAAACTCAATAAATTTAAAATTAATGAAAAACATAAATTGGTTGAAACTGAAATGAAAGCCGATGTTTGGTTTGAGCCAAAATTAGTTATGGAAGTTGAAGGCGCTGAAATTACAATTAGTCCGGTTCATACTGTGGCTAAAGATAAAATTAAAAGCGGAGGACTGGCGCTTCGCTTTCCAAGATTTATTCGCTTTAGAGACGATAAATCAAATGAAGAATCCACAACCGTAGAAGAAATTTATCAAATGTATAAAAGAGCTTAATAAAATGAAAAAAACAAAAGAAAAAATTTATAATTTTTATTTAAGCTATAAAAAAGAAATTATTTTTATTTTAATTATATTTTTGGTTTCAACTATTAGTTTTGGATTAGGATATTTATCCGGGCGTGAATTAAATAACGCGCCAATAATAATTCAAAAAAATAATTAAATGCAAATTAAAAAAGTAGTTACAATTGGAGGAGGAACAGGAAGTTTTGTTTTGTTGTCAGGACTTAAAAAATATCCAATTAAACTTTCAGCTATTGTTTCAATGGCAGATAACGGCGGATCAACTGGTATTTTAAGAGATGAATTAGGAGTTTTACCGCCGGGAGATATCAGACAATGTTTAGTAGCTTTATCTGATTCTTCAAACGAAATGCGAAAATTAATGAATTATCGTTTTGAAAGTGGAATTTTTAAAGGCCATAGTTTCGGCAATTTGTTTTTAACTGTTTTGGAAAAAATAAACAATAATTTTTTAGAAGCAATTAATCAGGCTGGTAATATTTTAAATATTAAAGGAGAAATTGTGCCAGTAACAACATCTAATGTTAATTTATATATGGAATTAAAAAACGGAAAAATTTTAAAAGGAGAAAACGAAATTAGTTTAAATAAAAATATTTTAAAAAAATGCATAAAACTAAATTTTTGTTTAAAAATCATTTAATAAAAAAATTTAAAAATCAAAATTAATATTATTCAAATAAGCAAAAAAGAATTTTCTTTAAATTTTTTATATATATTTATTTAAATATTTAAATTGTAGTAGTTTTAGGAGTTTTAATAGGTTTAAATTTAGCGGTAAAAAATCTTAAAAATGGTGGTTCATAAACTATTTCTAATCCATTTAATTTTTCCCTATCTTTATAAACTTGATAGATAACATCTGCTACATATTCCATATGCTCATTAGTATAAACTCTTCTAGGAATAGTTATTCTAACTAATTCCAATTCAGGATGTCTATTTTCTTTAGTTATAGGGTCTCTACCTGCAGAAACTATACCTCTTTCCATAGTTCTAACTCCACCATATAAGTATATATAAGCAGCTAAAGCTTGTGCAGGATAATTATCTTGAATAATGTGATTTAAAAATTCTTTAGCATCTAAGTATATAGCATGTCCTCCTATAGGCTCAACTATAGGAATACCTTTTTCTTTTAATAATTTTCCTAAATATCTTACTTGTTCTATTCTTTGCTTTAAATAATGATAATTAGTCATTTCTTTTAAACCAAAAGCAAGCATAGCTAAGTCCCTATTATTTAATCCACCATTAAAATAACTACCTTCAAATAATGTAGTTAATTGCCTCATATAATTATACCATTTATGATTTCTAACCAAAATTAATCCACTTATATTAGTTAAAGGATCCTTTTTAGCAGATATAGTAGCAGCATCAATATAACTCATCATTTCCCTTATTATTTCTTTAATAGTTTTATTTTGATAACCTTCTTCTCTTTCCTTTATAAAGAAAGCGTTTTCAGCTATCCTTGTAGCATCTAAAACTAATGGAATATTATATTCCTCACATATTTCTTTTACTTTTCTTATATTTTCCATACTAACAGGTTGACCACCAGCCATATTAACATTATTTTCTATACAAATATAAGCAATTTTATCATAATTTTTCTCTACAAATTCGCGTGTTTTTTGTATATCTAAATTCCCTTTAAAAGGATTATCAGATTTAGGTTTATAAGCATCATCAACTATTAAATCTACAAATATACCACCAGCATATTCTTGATGAAACCTTGTAGTTGTAAAATACATATTATTAATAACATATTGCCCTTTTTTTATAAGAGTTTGAGAAAGAATATGCTCTGCTGCTCTACCCTGATGAGTAGGAATAAAATAATCAAACCCAAAAACTTCATAAATACTATCTTTTAATAAAGAATAAGCACTATTAGATTGATACTTAATAGCAGCACTAAACTGATCATCACTTTGAGCACTTGTTCCACTATCAGTCAATAAATCAATAAATACATCCTTTGAATCCAATAAAAATGTATTATAACCAGCTTCCTCTAATTTAACTAATCTATATTCTCTATCTTTATTAGTTATTATCTCAATTCCATTAAAATTATAAACAACAAAATCCAAGGGATCAATTTCCAAAACCTTAGGTAAATTTTTTCCCATAATTAAATCAAACTGTAAAACTTGAAAATCAATTGAATAATCTAATTTAGAATAATCCTTAGATAGTTCAGATATATCAACTAATTTTAAATACTCTTTATCTTTATAAATATATAATTCTTTTAGAGCCTTAATTACTAAATCATAATTAGATTTTTGGTATCTTCTACTAGGTAAAAAGAAATATAATTTATTATCAACAGCTAATCCCCTACATTGAGAACTTAAAAACAATAATAAATTAAAACTATATGGATTTTCTATTTCAATATAAAAATAATGAATATTATGCAAATCACTTACTTTATATCCTAATTTTTTAATATTATCATACAAATACTTTATTTCTTGATATTTATAATCATAAATATTGTAATTTAACTCAAAATTATATGCTTGTAACAATCCTATATAAATTAATTCCATTTCTCTACCAGCTAAACCACCATAGGTATGCAAACCTTCAAAAGAAACTAAATATTGTGTTAATAATTCATATAAAGAAAAATCATTAGTAAATATAATAGCACCAGTATTAGCTATAATATCGTATTCTGCATCCATCAAAATTAAATCAAAAATTGAACTTAAATCAATAATCTTTTGCTTATAATCTCTATAATCTATTGTATTATATAACCTCTTCATAAGTAAATATAAAGAAGAAAATATACTACTAAAATCAGCTATTAACTTAAATCCTTGTTTTTTTATAAAACTTAATTTCTCTACTAAAATATTAAATTGATCATAATTATTTATTCCTTTAAATAAATTTGAAATTTCGAAAAATAAAAATTTATCTACATTTTTATTATTTTCAACTTTATTGATAAAATCAATAAAACTATCAATATCAAAAACTTTATATTCAATATTTAAGTAAGTAGCTAATTTATTTAAGTAATAATTTTGATAAGTAGTAAAAATTGTTTTAATATTAAAAGAATGATACAAAATTTTAACTAATAAATGTAATAAACCAATAAAGTTATGAGTAGGAATAACATAATCTTTATTAAATATAGATTTTACAGCATTTTTAATATTAATAAAATTTTCAGCTCCTGCATAAGCCTCATCTCCTAAAAATAAAGCTGCATATTGCTCTTCACTTAGTGCATTTATACTTAAATTAGCTAAATCTGTAAATAAGTAATCATTAGGAATATTATTTACATTATAAAAATACTCTTTCGCTATAATTAGTTTTTCCTGATAATCTAATTTTTTAGGGAAATTAACTATTTTAGCTTTAAAAGGTTGAACCATTTTAATACATACCTCCTTTTATCAAGTTTATTTATCTATCCTCCTTAATATAATATCAACTTTAGCATCATTTATATCAATATTATTATTATTTTTTTCCAAATCTTTACTCAATGATAGATCTTTATATTTTAAAACTATATTAAAACTCTCTATTTTTTTACCTTTTAAAACAACATAAATCTCACCATTAGATACAACTTTATTCTTATATATTTCTTTTATAACAAAATTCTGGTTTTGATTTTTTTTTATAAATAAATTAGCATAATTAAAAATAATATTTTGTGTTAATTTATTATTAAAATTTTTATATAAATCCAAAAATAAAACTACATAATAAATTGGATAAAAAAATGAATTAAATTTATAATCTCCATTACTTTTATATAAGTTATTTTCCTTATTTATTTTACTTTCAATTTTTTCATAAAAATTATTAGATAACCTTATAAATTCATTATCTATTTCCTTATAAATACAATAATTAGCATTTTTAATCTGTATATGCAAATACTTTTTTTGATTGTTAAATAATAATTTTCCAAAAGATTCTACACTATATTTTTCATTATTAATACTAATTTGTTGTTTTAAAGTATAAAAATATAAATCATTACCTAAAATAATTTTAATAATACCAAAAAAGAAGATAAAAAAATATAAAACAGATAAAAAAGCAAATCTAATATTAATTTTATTATTATTTTTTATAATATCCATTAATAAAATCGATACCTTTAATAGATTTTTTACCAGGTAATTGAAGCTCTAAAATTTCTAATAATTGATTTTTATAATTAATTAAAAATAATCTATTATTTATAACTTTAAAAAAAGGAAAATCTGGATTATATCTTATAGATTTTACATCTTTTATTACATTAAGGTGAATATAATTAGATTTTTGAATTTTTATCCTTAAAGAATTATTTTGTATATAAGCATTAGGATAAAAAGCTCTAATTTTATTATGTATCAATTTAGTATCTTCGTTTAAATCTATTTCAAAATCTTGGTCATTGATCTTTTTAGTATAGGTAGCAAAACTTTTATCTTGCTCTATTAAAATTATTCTATTTTCAATATACATTTTGAAAAAATTATCAAAAACTGCTGGTATTAATCCTATAATTTTATTTTTTAAAGTAAAGGAATTATCTTCATTTTCAATTTTAACTATTTTTTGAATTATTATTTTACCGGCATCTATTTCCTTAGATAACAAACATATAGTTATTCCTGTGATTTTATCATCATTAAGCAAAGCATATTCAATAGGAGCAGGCCCTCTATAAAAAGGCAATAAAGATGGATGAATATTAATAAAAATCTTAGGTAAATTTATAAAATCTTCTGGTACAATTAACCCTATATCACATACAATCGCAATATCAGTATTAATCAATAATTCTTTTATTTCTTTCTTTTTATTTTCTTCTAATTTTTTTAAACTATTTACCTCTATTAAATTTAAATCATTAACAATATTATTCTTTATTAAGTATTCTTTAATAGCTGTTGATTTAGGTTTATACCCTCTATTAGCTAATTTATCTTCTTTTGTTATTACATTTATAATCCATTCTTTTTTTAAACTATAGTTTTTTTTATAATTATTTATTAGATGATGTATTAATTTAGTTCCCAAAGATCCACTGCCAAAAAATGTAATAATCATAAAAAACTATACCTTAGCTAATAGATTTAAATCTTGGAGAACTTTTAAAATAGCTTCTTTTTCTTTTTCATTAGCTTTTCTTAATGGTTTTCTTAGATTATTAACATCAAATCCCAAAAATTCCATTGCTTGCTTTACAGGTATAGGATTAGTCGTTATAAATAATACATTAAATAAATCATAATATTTATAATGGATCTCATAGCTTACACTTGGATTATTTTTGAATTCTTTTATCATTGTTTTTAGTTCTCTACCTATTAAATGGGAAGCAACAGATACTACTCCATAAGCACCTAAACTTAATAATGGTAAAGTTAAAATATCATCACCACTATAAATAAAAAACTTTTTATCTAATTTATTTTTAATTAATTTAGCTTTAATTTCTATTACTTTAGAAATATCAGAATGAGATTGTTTTAAGGCTATTATATTATTTATTTTTGCTAATTCAACAATAGTATCAGGTAGTAAATCAACTCCAGTCCTAGATGGAATATTATATATCATTATAGGTCTATCAGTATTAGTTGATAGGTTATAAAAGTAATCATAAAGTGCATCCTGTGGAGGTTTATTATAATATGGAGTAGTTATTAAATATCCATCTAAATTTAACTTATTAAATTCTTCTAATTCTTTTAAAGCTTTTTCGTAGTTATTTGAAGAAATATTAGCAATAACTGGTAAATTAGTATTTTCTTTTACAAATTTAGATATCTCTATTTTTTCTTGTAAAGTTAAAGTTGGTGACTCTCCAGTAGTTCCAAATACCAATATACTATCAGTATTATTTTCTAAATGAGATATTAATCTTTTAAATTCTTTAAAATTAACGTTTAGGTTTTGATCAAAAGGAGTAATACAAGCAGTAATTACATTTTTAAATTTATTTTGAACTTCATAATCCATAAAAAATACCTCCTACAATATTACTATTATCTATATTATACTTAATACCTTGTTTTAAAATTAATAAAAAATTCCAAAATCTTTTTTTTATAAATATCTCCTTTATTAAATTTTGTAAAATTTTTGTTATTTTTTTTTAAATCACTTAGGATTTTTATTTTTTTTGATAAATAGAATAATATAAGGAGGGGATTTTTAAATGAAGATAATTTTGGATAATGAAGAAATTGTTTTATCAGAAAATGAAAAGGACAAAACAATATATGAGATAGCAAAAGAGAGGAATAAATATATTCCTACTGCTTGTCATTTAGATGGTTTAACTCCTATTGGTGCTTGTAGGATGTGTATAGTTGAAGTAAAAGGATATTCAAGACCAGTTTCATCATGTATTACTAAGGTATCAGATGGTATGGAAATAGTAACAGATAGTGAAAAATTGAGAATGTATAGGAAATATTTAACGGAGTTTTTATTTGGTGAGCGTCCGCATCCTTGTAATGTATGTGTTGCTAATAATTATTGTGATCTACAAAATTGGAAATATAAGATTTTTGAGATCCAGAATAATTATATTGATTATTATTATGAAGATATGGAAGTAGATTATAGTCATAAATTATATGTATTAGATCATAATAAGTGTATATTATGTTTTAGGTGTGTTAGGATTTGTCATGAATATGCAGGACCTCATACTTTAGATATAAGAAACAGAGCGTCTAATTTAAGAATAACAATTGATTTAAATGATAATTGGGGAGAATCCAAAACTTGTATTAATTGTGGGAAATGTGTAATGGTATGTCCAACAGGTGCATTATTTATGAAAAATAAAGAAGTATCAAAAACTAGAAGATACGATATGCCTAAATTTTTATTAGAAAAAAATAAAAGAATAAGAACTTGGGATAGTTTATTTTATTACTCTTAAGTAATTATGAATAATAACAATTTAGAAAATATTTTTGATTTCATAAATTCAATTAATGGGGTATTTATCCAGTTAGATAAGAATACTTATGAAGTTGTGTTTGTTTCAAATCAGGTAGAAGATATCTTAGGTTATGAAATTGAAGAAGTATTAAATGATAAAAATTGGTTTATAAAAAATCTTCATATTAATGATAGAAACAGAATTATAGAAGAACATAGATTATTAGAAACACTACAATTAAGTAATACCTTAGCTTATAGATTTAAAAATAAAAATGGGAAGTATTTATATATTAAATCTTATTCAACAGGTTATAAAAATTATATTTTTTCTTTACTATTTGATATAACGGAAGAAAAATATCAAGAAGAAAAATTTTTAGAATATCATAGGATAATAAACAATATTTATAAATCTATTCCTCAAGGAATCTTACTAATAAATACAAATAATTTTAGGGTAATAGAATATAAACCAACAAAAGTAACAGTAAAAGAGATATGTTCATATTTAGGTATAGAAGTAAATAAGTCTTTAAAAGAAATTTTTCCAGACGAATTATTAAATAAAATCTTATATTTTATTGATAGAACAAAATTTTTAGGAACTATAGAAGAAACAGAAATAAACATAAATATATTAAATAAAACAAAATATTTTTTATTTACTTTTTCAAAAGTTAGTGATAATGAAGTATTAATAGTAGTAGATGATATAACACAAAAGAAGGAAAATGAAGAAAGATTGAAGCATTTAGCTTTACATGATGCTTTAACAGGATTACCTAATAGAAAATACTTATTTGATCAATTATCTCAATTAATGATTCAAGCAAGTAGACATAATAGAAAATTAGCAATTATTTTCTTAGATATAGATAATTTTAAGGATATAAATGATAACTATGGTCATGAAGTAGGAGATAATGTTATATTAGTTATAGCAGAAGTAATTAAATATAATTTAAGACCAGGAGATATAATTGGAAGAATAGGTGGAGATGAATTTATTATAATTTTAGATGATGTAGCTAAATTAGAAGACATTAATATAATAGTTAATAAATTAATTAAAGCAGTAGAAACTATCCCTAATTATCTAAAAAACAAATTAGGGACAGATATTTTTAAAATAACCTTTAGCATGGGAATAGCTATTTATCCTGATGATAGTACAAAATTAGATGAATTAATAAAATTTGCTGATATTGCTTTATATAAATCAAAGGAATCAGGAAAAAATACTTTTACTTTTTATTCTCAAGAAATAACTAATAAATTGGAAAAACGATTATTAATGATAAAAAAAATAAATGAAGCTATAAAAAATAATGAATTCACTAATTACTATCAACCTATTATAGATTTATCTAAAATAGATATTAAAGAGCTTGATATTAATAAAGATATAGTTAATTTATCTTTAGATTCGATACTAGGTTTTGAATCGTTAATAAGGTGGATAGACAAAGATAATAATTTTATTCCACCTTTAGAGTTTATCCCTTTAGCTGAAGAAACAAACCTAATAATAGATATAGGTAAAATTGTTATAAAAAATGGAATTAATGATTTAAAAAAATTGAAGGAAATATTTAAAAAAGATTTTAGGATATTTTTTAATATTTCTCCAAAAGAATTTGAGAATCCTTATTTTAAAGATGACTTAATTAATTCAATTAATTCAATTAATTCTGAAATTTCAATTTTTAGTTTTAATAATATTTCAATTGAAATTACAGAAAATTTAATTATAAAAAATTTTGAAAAATTCAATGAAATTTTAGAAAATTTAAAGTTAAAAGGTGTTTGGATTTGTATTGATGATTTTGGGAGTGGATATTCTTCTCTAAGTTATTTAGTTAATTTAAATGTGAATATAGTAAAAATAGATAGAGTATTTATAAAAAATATAGGTATAAATCCTAAAGATGAAAAACTAATAAAAATAATAACAGATATATCTCATTCTTTGGGATTAAAAGTATTAGGTGAAGGAGTAGAAACGTTAAAGCAATTAGAGTTTTTAAAATCAATTGGTTGTGATTATGTTCAAGGTTTCTTATTTGCTAAGCCTATGCCTTTAAATCAATTAATATATTTTTTATCTCGATTAACTTAAGAATATAAAAATTTTATTATTTTCTACCTTAGTTTTGAATACATTAATAGGAGTAACTGCAGGCATTCTTAGTGCTTTACCAGTATTAAGATCAAATCTTGCTCCATGATGAGAACACTCTATGATTTTTTCTTGCTCATAAATATACCCATCATCTAATGTTTTTTCATCATGACTACATTTATTTTCAACACAAAAAATAGCATTACCTATTTTTATTATTAATATCTCCAAATCATCTGAAATCCTTTTTTTTATTTTGTTAGTATTTTCTAATTCTTTTACATCTGCTACTTCTATCCAAGTATTAGTGATCATATATACACCTCCTTTTTATAAATTTACAATCATAATTATAAATCTTTTATATTAACATATATTTTAATGTATTAACATATATTTTAATATAGTTTCATTAGGAATAAATTTTTTAAGATAGTTTTCTAATTTAGTTAATATAATATTATTTTCAGGCATCCTAAAATACAAAGGTAAAACACCTTTAGTTAAATCTAAAATAAAATTACTTATTATTTTAAGATAATAAATAGAATCTCTACTAACTAAATTTTCTATTCTTAAGATATGATTATTTAAAAATAAATTATTAAAATTAATAGTATTAAAGGGATTAAAATAGAAAGTATTTACTTTAAAATCATAATAATCAATTTGTATAATAGCTGTTCTATTTTGATAAGGTAAATTATATAAATATTTATCAAAGTTTATTTGATTTTCTTTAAAATCTAAATGTTTATAATAATTTTCTCTTTGATTTTTTATAATACCTATTATTTTGTTTAAATTTTCATTTTCTATAAATTTTATTATATTTTTTAATTTTAGTATATTTCCATCTGATATTATAAAATAATCAGATTTAAGATTATGATAAAGTAAAAAGTAAATAAAAAAAGCTTCCAAGTTAAGCATAAGATAAGTAGTATAATTTTCTAAATATTCATTAATAGGCCAAATAAAA
>JBMFOW010000046.1:0-11358 GCA_049969455.1 bacterium
AAAAGTATTCCATAACAGCTTCTCCACCAACTCAACCCTAAGCTCAATAAGAGTATTCCTCGAGAGCTTTACAGCTTGGTACAATTACCTCAAGGCAGGAGGGTAATTCTTGACAGTATCCTAAAAATCAAAAGATTTAAAAAAGTCATTTAATAGATTTTGTATCTTATTTGATTTATTAAACTCTAAACTATTTAATTTATTAAAATCTTTTAAATTTTTTAATTGCTCTAAAAAATTTTCATAGATAATTTCATCACTTTCAGTAAAAGAAGGATTAATAAAATATTCCAAAATATCATTAATTTTTGGTAATATAAACCTAAATAAATATATACTAAACGATAATAACAAAATAATAACAAAAAAATTAAAAATAGGAAAAAACAAAAGTATAAAAAAATATATTAAAAAAAATATAACAAAATTTGAATTAAATATAGCAAAAATATCTCTAATTGAAAAATTTATAAAAGCAAAAATATCTTTAATTAAATTTTTTAAAGATAATAAAAGAAATAAAAAGATTTCTTTTATTTTTTCTTTCATTAGCTATATTCATTAACTTTTAGTGACATCTTCCACTTATTAAAAATCAATGTTTTATCCCTATTGATTAGAAATCAGGGGATAAATGGTGTAAACTATCTTTTGCTAACAATTATATTATTATCATTTTTGAATTAATTTCCTTTTGATTTTAACAAAATTCTTTAATAACATGATAATCAAAATGATAAAAATTTTATAAAAAATTTTAATACATATTTTCAGTTAATATTTTTTCTAAATCTTCTTTAGTTTTTACTAAAACTTTAGAGTTATTGATTATAATAGTTACCCCATCTTTACCATTTGTTTTAGTATAATATAAATTTTCGTCAGCAATTTTAATTAAATTATTTTTATTTTCAGAGTCATAAGGGAAAACAGCTATTCCAACACTTACTGTTATACTTAATATAAAAGAGGGATCCACTTCAATTTTAATATTTTCTTTTATATCTTCAATCAAATTAACTATGAATTTAAGAGCATCTATTTTATCAGTATCACTAAGTATAATAACAAATTCTTCTCCACCGTATCTCGCAACTATATCACTTTTTCTTTTCTTAGAATTCAAAAATATTCCTAAACTCCTTAACACCCTATCACCTATATCATGTCCATATGTATCATTAATTTTTTTAAAATTATCTATATCTATCATAATTACAGAAAATGATGCATCTAAACCTAAGGATTTATACATATTGTTTTTAATAAACATAGCATTATAAAATTTTTCAAAAGCCCTTCTATTATATACAGTAGTTAGTGAATCATTAGAAGCCAAAGCCTCTAACATAATTAGTTGCTGCTCTATAACTTTCCCCATTTCTAAAAAAGCTTTCTGTAAATTACTAAATTCTTTAAACAAAAATCTCTTCTCTTCTAATTTAAACCTCTGTTTCTTTATTTCAAATATCATCTTATTTAAATAATCAATAGGTAAATATATTTGAGATATTAAAAATACCAAAAAAAAAATATAAACTAAAACAATACCAATAAATGTTATAAAAGAAAGATAATAAATAAAATTAATTCTTTTATCAAGATTTTCTAAAGAAAAAACACTAACTAAATACCCTATGTTTTGTTCTTCTTCTATATCACTTATTATTGTTTGTTTTATAGGTAAATAAACTACTAAGTATCTTTTATTAGCAATTTTATTTAATTTCTTTAATAAATTATTAGATAAATCATCTAAATTATTTAAATCTAAAGGAAGATTAATATTATTAATTTTATAGTACAAAATCATTTTCTTTTGTTTATCAAAAAAATAAATAGCAATTAAATCATCGGTAAGCTTATTACTTTCTAACTCTTGCTTTAGTATTATCTCTAATGCACTAAATTGTTCATACTGTATATAGTTTTTAAATCTTGAAGATAAATACCTAGATATACTTGTAAAGAAATTAAAAGTATAATTTTCTAAATCGTTTATTAATCTACTTGTTATAAAATAAAATAAAAAAATCAAGCTAAGTATAATAATAATATTAATAGAAATTAAAAAATTTTTTAGATTGAAACTGAATTGAATTTTCATTAAATATTTAATTTTTTTAATTATTTTTTAAAAGAATTATTTTTAAAAAGAAAAGAATTCTTGTTGGACTTGATAAATAGATTTTTTAAGAGCATTTACAATAAAATCAATTTGTTCTTCATTAATGATTAAAGGAGGAGCTATGTAAGTTCTATCAACAGAAGCTCTTGCTAAATAAACTCCATTTTTTAGTAATTCTTTTTCAATCTTGGCTGCTACCCAGAACTTTGAACTTATTGGTTTCTTTGTAGATTTATCAGCAACATACTCTATACTATAATGCAAACCAATACCCCTTATATCTCCAACTATATCAAATTCTCTTAATTCTTGTAATCTTTTATTTAAATACAATCCCATATTATGAGCATTTTCGTATAATTTTTCATTAATAATTATATTTATATTAGCAATAGCAGCTGCAGCAGAAGCAGGGTGCCCACCAAAAGTATATCCATGCATAAACATCCAATCCTTAAAAACATCAGTAATTTCTTTAGAAATTACAGTAGCACCTAAAGGTGAATAACCACTTGTTATACCCTTTCCAAAAACAAACATATCAGGTTTAACCCCTGTATGCTCATATGCAAACAATTTGCCAGTTCTACCAAAACCATTATTAACTTCATCAAATATCAATAATATATCATTTTCTTTACAGATTTTATAGATTCTACTATAATATTCTTTAAAATCAGGGGGATAAACACTACCTAAAGTAGACATAACAGGCTCCACAATAACAGCAGCAATAGTTTTAGCTCCTTCATATTCTATTAACTTTTCTAAATCATCTGCACACCTTAAATTACATTCAGGATACTTAGAATTAAAAGGACATCTATAACAATATGGAACTTCAAAATGTAAAAACCCAGGAACCAAAGGCTCAAAAAATATTCGATTTTGCCTAATCCCAGATAAACTTAAAGCACCATAAGTAACCCCATGATAAGAATGCCACCTACCAATTATCTTATATTTACTAGGATTTCCTTTAAGATAATGATATTGTTTTGCTAATTTTATAGCAGTTTCTATAGCTTCACTACCACTATTAGAAAAAAATACAGCCTCCATATCCAATATCTTTGTTAATAACTCACTTAATTCAAGCGCCTTTTCATGATAATACCCACCAAACAATGAAACATATGAGATCTTATTTAACTGTTCATAAATAGCTTCTATTATTTCTTTTCTATTATGACCTACATTGACAACCCACAATATAGACATCCCATCTATATACTTATTATTATTTACATCCCAAAGATAAACTCCATCACCTTTAGTTATAACTCTTGGTCCTTCATTAATAACCTCTTTCCAAATTGCAAAATACGGAACCATTTTCTCCTTAGCTATATCCCAATATCTTAAATATTTTCTATTATTATTCATAACTCCCTCCTTATTTAAACATTATTTATTAATAAATATCCTAATTTAGATATAGTTTTTTCAATACCTTCAATAACTATATTCTCTATTACTATATTAATCTTAGGTAATAAATTACTAATTTCAACCAATTCTTCAGGAGAAAATTTATTCAGTACATAATCTTTATAGTTTTTATCTTGAGGCCTATTAATACCTATTCTTATTCTATAAAAATCTTTTCCAATATAATTTATTATAGATTGTATTCCATTATGCCCAGCACTACCTCCATTAAATTTCAATTTAAATTCCCCTACTTTGATATCCATATCATCATGGATAACAACAACTTCATAAAAATTTATTTTATAAAAATCTACAACTTGTTTAACAGCAATTCCTGATAAATTCATATAAGTTAAAGGCATAAGCATTAAAAATTTTTTATTATTTAAATCTTCTTTATTTAAAATTACTTCATAAAATATCCCCTGAAACTTCAAATATTTATTATAAACTATATTTTTACTATTATTAATAAAATATTCGATTACTTCAAACCCAATGTTATGTTTAGTATTCTTATACTGATACCCCGGATTCCCTAAACCTACAAATAAATACATATTAACTCTTTATTTAAGTTAATTTTCTACTTAAGGGGCTTTGCCCCTTAAGAATCCCCATTGGGGGTTTAAAAACCCCAAACCCCCTTTTCATTCTTTTTATTTCTTAACTAACTGACTACTTAAGGGGTTTTCATCCCTTAAGAATCCTCATTGAGGGTTATCTAACCCTCAACCCCCCTTTTTATTTTTATCCTCCAAACCCTCTTTTACTTATATTCCAAATTTTTGTTTAATTTTAGAGAATTTCTCCAAAGCAAACTCTAAATCTCGTTTAGTATGAATTGCACTTATTATTACTCTAATTCTTGCTTTAGATTTAGGTACAGTAGGATAAAATATAGGCATAGCAAAAATATCTTCATTAAATAATTCTTTAGCAAATTCCTGAGTTAATTTTTCATCATAAAGCATTACAGGAATTATTGGGGTTTTACTATTTAAAGTATCAAATCCAAGGCTTTGAATTTCTTTTCTAAATAAGTTAGTATTTTCCCATAGTTTTTCAACTATATCAGTATTTAACATAAGATCTACAGCAGTTAATGCTGCAGCTACATCAGGTACTGTCATAGCTGAAGAAAATAAAAACGGTCTTGCCTTTTGCTTTAAATACTCTACTACTAATTTATTAGAACTAACAAAGCCTCCAACTACACCAAAAGCTTTAGATAAAGTACCTACCTCTATATCCACTTTATTATGTAAATTAAAATGATCTACAATCCCTCTACCATTTTTACCTAAAACCCCTTCTCCATGAGCATCATCCACCATAACAAACGCATTATACCTATTAGCTAACTCTACAATTTTATCTAATGGTGCAATATCACCATCCATAGAAAATACACCATCTGTAATTATTAATATTCTCCTACTACCTTGTGCTTCCTTTAATTTTTGTTCTAAATCATCCATATCCATATGCTTATAAATAAATCTTTTAGCTTTAGATAATCTTATAGAATCTATAATAGAAGCATGATTAAGTTCATCTGATATCACTGCATCTTCTGGACTATCTAACAACGTAGGAATAACACTTAAGTTAGCATTAAATCCAGATTGTAGCAATATTGTACTTTCAGTATGTTTAAATTCTGCTAATTTTTGTTCTAATTCTTGATGAATTGTCATAGTTCCAGCAATAGATCTAACAGCACCTGGACCAATACCATATTTATCTATATATTCCTTTACTCTCTGTTTTATATATTCATTATTAGCAAATCCTAAATAATTATTTGAGCATAAGTTAAGTTTATTTTTACCATCTATTTTTACCCAAGCTCCTTGAGAACTTTCAATTACTCTTATTATATTATATCTACCTTCTGCTTTTAATTGATTCAATTCTTGTTCAATAAAACTAAATTTACCTGTTATCATTTTTAATAAATATTGCCAAGGTTATTTATATACCGCCTTTTGATATAGTTTTTGGTACCTTTAATCCTTGGCAGGCGGTATTAGGTACCTAACCCTATATTTTATTTTTTTGCTAAAACAAATAAAAACCCTTTAAAAAAATTGAGTTATTTAGTATAAAAAAGAATGGAAGAGGGTTTGGGGAGGGATAAAAATAAAAAGGGGGTTAAGGGGGTTTTACCCCCTTTGGATTGGGGGGTTATAGGGGGTGCTACCCCCCCCACTAAAAAAAGGATAATCTTTTAACTTAAAGAATTATATCTAAAAATGGCAAAAATAAATAAGTTAAATTTTTTAATAATAATTATAATTAATTTGATAATATTTTTATTATTAATAAAAATAAATTATGCTCAAGATAATAATAATACCTATGATATAAAAAATTCAAAAGAAAATACAATACTAATTAATCAAAAATATAATGATTCTTTAAAAGCTTATAATTTAAACAAAGGTGGATATAGTTCTAACTTTGTTCCAGATATATCATTTGTCATGGATTTTTCATATGTTAATAGAAGCATAAAAGATAGTGAATATGAAAATATAAAGGTAAATGGTTTTTATAGGTTTTCTCCGGAAATGCATAATCTAAATCATAATATGGGTTTTAATTTAAATTATGGGGAGTTATATTTATCCTCAGCAGTTGATCCTTATTTTGATTTACAAGTAACATTACCTTTTAGTAGTGAAGGTGTAGAATTAGAAGAAGCATACTTTACAACAAAATTTATAAAGAATTTACAGATAAAAGGAGGTAAATTTAGGAGTTCTTTTGGTAGAATAAATTATCAGCATCTACATATGTTGGATTTTAATGAATATCCATTAGTATATACTTCATTTTTAGGACCTGATGGATTAGTTGATAATGGAATCCAGGTAAGCTACTTACTACCTGTAAATTTCTACTTACTAGCGGGTTCTGAATTACTTCAAAATGGAAGTGAAAACTCATTTGGAACCAATAATTTTATTATAAATACAAAATTAGATAACTCAGGAAATACAATTAATATTCCAGAACCTAATAAACCTAATGTTAAAACTTATTTTTTAAAGAGTTCATTTGATATAGGTAATTTAACTATTTTAACAGGATTATCATTAGCTAAAGGTAAATCAAGAATAAGTGATTTTCCATTAAATTATGATATTAATTATATAGCAGGACAATCAGAAATATTAGATTATGAATTAACAGCTAAATATTTTATAGATTCTGTTAGATACTTATCTATTCAAGGAGAATATCTAATAAGAAAACTTAAAGGAGATTTATATTATTATAACAATTCTGGGGACTTAAATATAAATAATTTACAAGGAAATCAATCAGGATACTATATTCAAAGTGTATATAAGTTTAATCAAAACTATCGAGCTGGTATAAGATACGAAAACTTACTAAATAATAATATTTCAATTAATAATACTCAATTAGGACTAAACGATAATTTTTATAAAAACTTAAATAAATACACTTTAATGTTAGAATATAATTTTACTGAATTTTCAAGAATTAGGTTAGAATATTCAAAAAATAATGCATCATTTATAGATGGTAATAAAAAGAGCTTTAATCAATTTAGTATAAACTTTAATATGGCAATAGGTTACCATGCAGCACATCAATTCTAAAAATTCAAAAAATAAAAAAAATTCAAACTTAAAACTATTGATAAATATTATTTTATTTTTTTTGTTTATTTTAATTATCTATGTAAATATAGTTTATGCTAAGGTAAAGGTAGTAGTAAGTTATGGATATATAGAATCAGTAGTTAATGAAATAGGGAAGAAAGAAGTAGAGGTATTTGCAATAAGCGAAAGTAGTTATCAAGATCCTCATTATATAGTACCTAAACCAAGTTATATATCTAAATTATCCAAGGCTGATTTACTTATAATAAATGGTGCAAGTCTAGAGATTGGTTTTATACCTGTATTAATTAAGCAAGCAAATAATCCAAAAATTAATCCAGGGAATATAGGTTACCTTGATTTAAGTCAATACTTTGATTTAATAGATAAACCAACTGTTTTGAGCAGAGATTTAGGAGATGTACATCCAGAAGGTAATCCTCATTTCAATTTAGATCCTTACAATATACCTGAAATAGCTAAAATAATATTTTCAAAATTATCAGAAATAGATCCATCAAATAAAAACTATTATGAAAAAAATTTAGAAGGATTTAATAATAAATTCTCTCAAAAATTAGATGAATGGAATAAAAAAATGGAAAAATTTAAAGGAATAAAAGTTTTTCAGTATCATAGTTTATTTGATTATTTTTTAAGAAGATATTCAATAGAATTAGTAGCTAATTTAGAACCAAAGCCAGGAATACCACCTACTCCTAAATATATAGAAAATTTAATACAAATAGCTAATACGCAAAAAATATCTTTTATTTTACAAGATTATTACCATAAAGACAATTACGCTAAATATATTTCATCTAAAACTAACATAAAAATTCTATATTTACCTCACGATGATAAAGATATTTTTAAACTTTTTGATCAAATAGTTTATTCTTTTAATAAAAATTAATAATAAATTAAGTAATTACAATAAAAATGGAAATATTAGTTAATTCAGTTTTAATTTCAATTATATTAGTTTTTATGCATTCTTATTTTGGAACAGAGATAATAAAAAGAGGAATAATATTTACAGATATAGCGATAGGGCAATTTATTGGTTTGGGTATAGCATTTTCTTTATTTTTGTTTAATGAAAATGTAGCTTTATCTTTTATATTTTCTCTGATCTTTGGATTAATAGGGAGTTTATTAATATATATTGTAGATAAAAACAGGGTTTATAGTGAAGCTTTAATAGGGATATTATATGCTTTTTCTTTTTCATTAACAATATTGGTTTTATCAAAAAGCGTACAAGGCGCAGAAAAATTTTTAAATATAATAACAACTTCAGATATACTTTTTGTATCAAAAAATACAATTATATTTACTTTTTTTTATTATTCTTTACTTTTTATTTTAATTTACTATGTTTTAAAAAATAAGAATAAATATTATAATGTTTTATTTTTTATAATTTTTTGTTTAGTATTAATAAATTCAGTAAAAATAGCGGGGGTTTTTGTAGTGTTTTCTATTTTATTAGCCCCCGCCCTAGTTAGTCATATATTAAATATCAACGATGAAAGAAAATTATTATTTTCTACTATTTATGGAAGTTTAGTAAATATAATAGCTATAATTGTATCTTATTATTTAGATTTTCCTACTAGTGCTACTATTGTTTTCTTTCAAACTTTTTTAAGTATTATAATATATTTTTATTTTATACTTAAAAAAAATAAATCCTTAGTAGTGCATTAAAAATTTTTAAAATTATCTAACTAATTGAGAAGCATTTTTAACCATATCATTTAGTGCTCTAAAAGATGACATAGTAGCGTTGTATTGCATTTGGGCTAACATAGCTTGTTGTACTTGTTCTGGAATATTAATATTAGACATTTCTAAATGTTTTGCTTTAATTTCACCAAAAGCGCCAGTACCTGCTTCACCTAAAACTGGTTTAACATCTTTAGCATCAAAAACTGTATCAGATTTTCTAGTTAAAATAGAAGGATCACTAAAATTAGCTAATGCTACTTTATATATTGGTTCTTTTTTAGTTATTGTTTGATTAGTAACAGGATCAGTATATCTTAAAATTCCATTAATTACTCCATTATCATCTATTTCATAGTCATTATATTTACCTAAGATTAATCCATTTTTATCAATAGATAAATCTACATCAACTAATTTATCAGTTTTTTTACCTGATTCATCTACTTTAAAAGCTTTAACGACTAAATTTCCTTCTGGGCAAACTAATTTTCCATCTTTAATTTCAAAATCTCCTCTTCTAGTGTAATAATTTTTTTCTCCATCGCTAACAACAAATAATCCATTACCTTGAATAGCTAAGTGATTTTTACCACCAGTTTTCTTAACATTACCTTGAGTAAATAAGGTTTTAGTTTCAGTTTTAACAGCACCAGTACCTACATTATCGTTATATATTTCAGTAAATGTTTTAACTTCTGCTTTGTATCCTACTGTATTAAATTTTTGTAAGTTTTTAAATTGATTATTTATTAACTCATAAGTAGAGTTAATAGCATTCATTTGATTATAGAAATCAAACATATTTATTCACCTCCTTGTTTTACTTTTATTTATTTTTATTTATCCTTTTTAGTTTGCTCATAAAATTTAATTATATTAGCAATTTCATTAATGTAATTTTGATCTAATTTAGATTCTATTTTTTGCATTCTTATTAATAAATCTTCTACCAACTTATTATAAGTAACAGCTTTTGTTATATCAGTGTATATATTATCTATTCTTTGATTTAATTGATCTATTCTTTGAGTATTTTCGAATACTTTTTTTAATATTTCTTCTCTTGAATCATTAATAATTTTAATTAATTCAATTCTTGTGTTATTTATTTTTGTATCTAATTCATCTCTTACTTTATCTATTTTAGTATCTAAATAATTTCTTACATTATCTATTTTAGCATCTAAGATATCTCTTATATTATCTACTTTTTTATTTAATTCATTTCTTACATTCTCTATTTTTTGATTTAATTCATTGCTTACTTTATCTATTTTTTCATTCAATTCATTTCTTACATTCTCTATTTTTTGATTTAATTCATTGCTTACTTTATCTATTTTTTCGTTTAACTTATCAATTTTATTTTCGATATTAGTAATTCTATTTTCAATAGAGTTCATTCTATTATTAATAGAATTTAT
The DNA here is from genome assembly GCA_049969455.1 of bacterium. Lineage (GTDB taxonomy): Bacteria > DRYD01 > DRYD01 > DRYD01 > DRYD01 > CAKZQG01. The sequence goes on from JBMFOW010000046.1 coordinate 10,362, forward strand.
GGCCAAATTAAATCCATCTAATTGTCCTTTAATTTCACTTCTAAATAACTCAAATTCTTTTTTTAGATCAGATATTACTGCTTCTTTTACTATTTGAGCTATTTTTTCTGGATTAAATATATCAAGTAATTTTTTAAACATATTTAATAACCCCTTAATTTTTATTCCTCATATTCTATTTTAATATTATCAAGATATAGATTTCTATTTTTTAGCATTTGTTTTAATTCATTAACATTATTTTTAAGTAAATCTAAAGTATGTTTAGAATCTGTTTTAAAAACGACTATTACTTTGTTATCTTCATTAATTATATGAACTTTAAGATTACCAAATATTTCTTTATTAACATCTATTTCTACCATTCTTTTAGTTTCTAATTGCTTTATATCAATATTTTCAACTAATTGTTGAATTATTTTACTTTCCTTTATTTTTTCTTCTTTTGAGATTTCTTTCAAAGAATTATAAAGCTTCTCAAATTTTTCAAATGGATTAAAATTAATATAATCTTCTTTTAAGTTATCTATTTTTTTGGTAGTTTGAATTAATTGAGGATCTTTTTTAATCAAGTTATCTTGTTTAAAATTATTTAATTCATTTAAATTTTGTTTAGTAAAAGATTGATTTTTATCATCTAAATTTAAGCTTTGTTTTAAATTTATACTTAATAAATCTTTATTAATATAAGGTAATACAAATAATTTTAGATCACTTAAGTCTTTAGTTTTAGATTTATCAGATATTTGTTCTTTTAAATCATTTGGTTCGTTATTTTTAGATTCCTTTTGTTCTTTTTTATGTTCATTCTTAATTTTTTTATCTATTTCTTTTTGAAAATCTTGTTCTAATTTGCTATTATCCTTAATACCATCTTTATTTTTTTCATTTATAACTTCATTATTAATATTGTTATCATTTAAAATATTTTTATCTATTTTATTATTTATGTTCATAAACACCCCCATTATTGATAGTATTTTTTAAATTATTTACT